>JBBWWE010000285.1:0-4209 GCA_050256595.1 Planctomycetota bacterium | reverse complement strand
ATAAACGGATTCGAACCACGGCGATCAGGTCGCCCAAACTGCCGAAGTGTCGCGAATGCCGGAATAGAACCGCTCCTGCTGGAGCAATCGCTATGCCAAGTGAATGAGGTGGTAAATCGCCTGTCAGCGACGAAACGGCTCTCACCGCTGGCTAGATCTGGCCGAACCCGGAAAAATTAGGCCGCAAAAAGCCAACCTGGTATTCTGTAACTCCTGTATTAAAGGTAATTTATGACTTACCTCCCAGGACTGTCTTTGCTGTCAATGGCACCGGCTTGACCATCTTCGAGGAGCGTCCCAACGAAGGAGGGGAACCGATGGATGAAAAGATACCGCTGGCCGACAGAAGCTGCCAACCGTGTCACGGTGGGGTCGCGCCGCTGGCGGGCGAGCAACTCGAGGAGTTGTTGGAGCAACTCAACGACTGGCGCGTTGAAGAGGGGCATCATCTGGTGCGGATCTTCAAGTTTCCTGACTTTGCCGGTGCCCTGGAACATGTCAATCGAGTGGCCGCCCTGGCCGAGCAACTCGACCATCATCCCAACATTGCCTTCACCTGGGGCAAGGTGGAGATCCGTATCTGGACCCACGCGATCGATGGTCTTAGCGAAATTGATTTCGTTCTGGCTGCAAAAATCGACCGTTGCGAAACGGTGAACTGAAGCGATGTTCCAGCTCACAGGCACTTTGAGACTGGCGATGATCCCGGCAGAGTTGTGACTGCGCTGCTTTTCAAGAGTGATAGATCCGCCTGTGTTGCCGACATACTGGCGACCTGAGCCGTGACTTCTGAACCTGCAACTGGAGATTCGGATGGAACTGATCGTTTACTTCGTTGGTGTGGATCCAGATGAGTGAAGTGAATCCGTGATGAAAAAAAGCCGGGAGAGAAACTCTCTCCCGGCGCATCAGAATCGAGGGGGACGGTCCCCCCTCCGGAGTGCAATTTCAACGGTCCAGGTTCGGTGGTGTTGAACCATCCCTCATGCACCCAGCACAGAAATCCGTACAGTAATTCTGCAACATTGGCACAACGGGACTTCGATGGTGCGATCTCCAGCACCATACCTCTGGACTCTGTTTCTCACCGACAGCCACCATAGCGAATTGCACCGATGACTTCCACCAGAACGGTCAGAAGCGCCAAAGCGGGTAAAATTCAGCCGGTGTCGGTCGTCTGGGGGTATCAAAGAGAGCCTCGGATGGGCCGATCGACATTGACCGTCATGGATCTATACGGTCAGCGGCACCTCGCCAGAGATTTCTGGAACATGGCGCATCGACTCGACCATCGTTTTTTGGGTTGCCGTGGAGCGGCGTAACAGATGTGTACGCTCACAGGCGGGTCGGAAGTTCGTCGACGGGAAAACAGGGTCCTTCGACGCATACTCGCCGATATCGCGCTTCTTGCCCCTCCGGGGCGGGGATGACGCAGCCGAAGCAGGCACCGAAGCCGCACGGCATGTAGTTCTCGAGCGAGATCCAGAATCGCAACTGCCGATCGCTCGCCAGGTCGCGTAGGGCCTGATTCATGCCATGGGGACCGCAGCCGATACCCGCCACCGATGTGTCTGTTGCCAGCGCTTCGAGCTGCTCCCGGAGCAACTCGATGACATTTCCGGAATATCCCTCGCTGCCATCGTCGGTCGCGCACAAGGTCGGTGTACCGAGGCTTTCGAAAGCCTCGCGTCCGATGAGCAGAGAACGGTGCCGGGCCCCGAGCAGTACCTTGTGATCGATGGTCGATGCTTCGCTGGCGAGCTCGCGACAGTAGAGATAGAGGGGAGCGACACCGATGCCACCACCGACCAGAAACAGCACTCCGTCTTCGGCGAGATCGGGCCGTGGCATCGGGCGGCCCAGTGGCCCCATCAGATTGATCGGATCTCCGGGACGCAACTTTTCCATCGCGTGTGTTCCTGGTCCGACCTTCTGGACCAGTAACGACAACTCGGTGGCATCCGGACCGGGGCCTGGATTCAGGTCGTAGACGCTGAAGGGTCGGCGGATCAAAGGTGTGTCGCCTGGATCGACCCGAACCTGAACAAACTGACCGGCTTTGGTTTTCGATGCCAGCTCGGGAGCGTGGATGTCGAGGCGGAACCAGCCTTCGCCGAGATCCTCGTTGGCCTTCAGTTCGAAACTGTCGACCAGGCACTTCTCCACTGGCATCTTCATCATGACTCCTGTTGTTTCTCGTCGAGTTCCTGGCAATGCTCGAGCAGGGTCTTTCCCAGGGCGGCGATGATATCGCCGGCGATGAGCGATTCCTCGCCTTGTTGCTGCGCTGCCACGTCCCCGGCTCTGCCGTGCAACCACACTCCCCGACGTGCAGCGATCTCGGGTGTGTCTCCTCGCGCCAGCAGGGAGCCGATCAGTCCTGCCAGCACATCGCCAGAACCGGCGGTGGCCATGCCGGGATTGCCGCTCTCGTTGCGGTAACTTCCGGAATTCCCCGTGGTGATGGTCCCGGCACCCTTGGCGACCACGACCGCCCCGGTGATCTGGTGCACCCTGGCCGCTAGATCCTCACGGCTGGTGGTCTCCAGGTCGAGGGCTTCTCGAAGACGGTCCAGTTCGCCTTCATGGGGGGTCAGGATCGTGTTGGGATCCAGTTGGCGCAGCAGATCGCGATCCTGGCACAGATGCCACAGGCCATCGGCATCGATGACGGTGGGGGCGCTGGCGCTCTCGAGAAATCGACCCAGTGCGGCGGTGGTTTGCGCTTCCCTACCGATGCCGCAGCCGATGACCCAGCTACTCGGATGTGTCGTGGCCATCAGTTTGTCGATGGCGGACTGGTTCCAGTGACTGCTTTCATCGCCGGGGCTCCAGCACATCGCCTCGAGAGGTTTCTGTTCTTCGGCGGCGCCAGCACAACTATCGGGAACCGCAACGGTGGCGCGACCACAACCACCACGTAGCGCTGCATGAACCGCAAGCAAAGCAGCGCCACTCAGTCCGGGAGATCCACCGACGATCCACACCGAACCCATCGTCGACTTGCTGGCGTCGTTGGGCCTCGGCGGTAGCGGTGGAAACTCAGGATTCACTGACATTTCCTCCTTCGCAGGCGAGCCGGTTGATCCGGGCTGCGATGATGCCTGCGCCGAAGCCGTTGTCGATGTTGACCACCGAGATCCCCGGTGCGCAGGAACAGAGCATTCCCAGTAGCGCAGCGATTCCACCAAGGGATGCGCCATAGCCAACGCTGGTCGGTACCGCGATCACCGGCACCGAAACGCGTCCGGCGACCACCGACGGCAGTGCCCCTTCCATTCCGGCGACCACCACCAGTGCGTTCGAAGAGCGAAGCAGATCATCGTGAGCGAGGATGCGATGGATTCCGGCCACTCCTGCATCGGCGACCAGTTCGGTCCTGGCCCCGGCGAGTTCGGCAGTCAACTGCGCTTCCAGGGCGACCGGCAGATCGGTGGTGCCAGCACAGATCACAGCGACCTGACCCTGCCGAACCTGTTCGGTACGGTCAACGCTGATGCATCGACACGATTCATGCCACTGGGCCTGTGGCACCGCGGCAGCGATTTTTGCCCCCTCGCTGGCATCGACGCGAGTTGCCAGGGCTCGTCCGGAACGATCGGCGATGGCAACCAGCGCGCCACTGATCTGATCGGCGCTCTTGCCGGCACCGTAGATCACCTCGGGAAAGCCGGTTCTCTGGTCACGATCATGATCGAGGTCAAAAGGATCTACTGGCTTCATGGTTGGGCCTCCGCGACCAGTTCCAGGGTGTCGTGCTCTCCCTTTTCAAGACGTCGAAGCGCCAGGGCACCGATCATGGCGGCATTGTCGGTGGCGAACCGGGGTGGTGGAAACGAAAGTTCGATTTCATCCTGGAGCCGCTCACCGAGACCCTTTCTCAGCGCGCTGTTGGCGGTCACTCCACCGCCAAGCAGAACGGTATTGAGAGATTCTTGCCGACAGGCACGGCGGATCTTCTCGGCGATGACATCGAACACCGCTTCCTGGAAAGATGCACAGATATCCTCGGGTTCGGGAGCATCCGGTGCGCGTCCCGGGTAGGTAGCGTTGGGGCCGCGCCAGGTGTAGAGCACGGCGGTCTTGATGCCGGAGAAGGAAAAATCGAGGGAGTCTTCATCGAGCAGGGTGCGTGGAAGTTTCACCGCCGAACCATCTCCCTTCAGCGCCGCTTTCTCGACTGCGGGGCCGCCCGGATAGCCGAGACCC
>JBBWWE010000284.1:0-10125 GCA_050256595.1 Planctomycetota bacterium | reverse complement strand
GGTTGTGATCGGCACCGCGATGTTCGTCAGAGGGTCGCTCGTCGGCCGAGCCTGGTTGACGCTACTGTTGCCTTTGCACATCGCCGCGGGCTGCTACATCACCTTCGATTTGATCCGCGACTGGGTTCGGGGGGATTGGGGTATTATGAAAGAACTCGCTCTTTCCGGAGATGTCGTTCCGATTTCGCTGTCTGCCCTCTTCACATTGATGGGCATGGCGCTGATGTTCGCCGTCCTCACGGCAGGCAGAGGGGTACAGAGAGATCGCTGAGTGCTTCCCTGAGGAAGGCAGGCGCGCGAGCGAGTCTGCGCTACGAGCGCACGGCCTTTTGAAAAGCGTCCCCGGCAGGATTCGAACCTGCGACCTCCGGATTAGGAATCCGATGCTCTATCCAGCTGAGCTACGGGGACATTCGTGTCATTCGAACGGCGCAGCCTAGCCTTTGCCCGCGGATCGGTCGAGGAATTGGCTCCAGAGTGGTCCAGGACTGCCGCACTTGACTCATGGTGATTCCCATCCCCCTACTGACAAACCGACAACTGGAGTTGTCAAAGATTAACAAGACAATACATTTGAGAGGTCCATGCTTCTTATCGAACTTGGGAATAGTACGGGAGAGAGACCTCAATGTTACACAACATTGCGACCTCAAAGGTCGCTTCGAGCCTTCGTTGTGAATCCGTCACCTTGCGGATTCTTTCTGTCATCGCTTTGTTTGTCCTCGTCGTGTGGATGCCTAATGGCGTTGCCGCGCAATGTGTTACCGAAGGCCTTGCCATCGGTGGAGCAGCCACCCATGTCGAACTTGATGGTTCGTGGGCGGTGCGAGGTACAGGCAGTAGTGTCGAGTTGCTCAAAGAAGAAGCTGGATCCTGGGTATCGTCCCAGACCATCGATCTGGCCGGAGCCACGCTGACCTCGCTGGCTCTTCAGTCAGAGGTACTTGCGATAGGTACTTCTGGACAAGTTCAGGTGTATTCACATGACGGACTCACCTTTGTTCTTGAAGCATCCCTTTCAGAAGCCGGTGCGGGTCTTACCTATGGATCTACGGTGGCCATCTCTGCCGATACTCTGGCCGTGGGATCTCCCGGAGATGACACGGTTTACTTCTACACGCGTCTATTCACGGGTGGTGGCAGCGTGGTGTGGGTCAGTTCGACAACGATCACCGGTGATCCCGGAGATGGTCTGGGAACCGATATCACCATGGCTGGTGACCATACCAGTGCCACGGCTCCCGGTGCCAACGAGATACGAACCTACATCTTCTCTGGTGTGCAACAGAACCTCTGGTCTCTGGAAGCAGCGCTGGCTTACGATTCACTCGCAGGCTCGCGGATGGCCATGGATCTCTCAGGTGGAGAACTTCGACTGATAGCACCCACGTCGACGGGTGCAGAGGTATACCTGATGGGTGCAGGTGTCTGGGCTGTAGAAGCCGCCCTCACTTACACTCCTGCAGCAGATCCAGTGCAAGCCATCTCCGCCGACAAGGCTCTCGTTACCACCGATTGCGGTTTACGTCTGTACTCGAGAACCGCAACGACATGGAACAATGGAGTTGCGCTGGAGACCTTTGATGCGGCAGTCGCCTGTGTTGCGATTCCCGCAGCATCAACTTCGGAGTCGCTCGACTTCGAAGGTAATCGCGCAGTTGTTTCTGATGGATCTACAGTATGGCTGCTGGATGAGTCTTCATATGTTGATTGCAACGGCAACGGAACGCCGGATCACTGTGATATTGCCATCGGATTCCCCGATTGTAACGGCAACGGGATTCCGGATAGTTGCGACTTTTCCCTCGGAGATGTGGACTGTAACAACAATGGAATCATCGATTCTTGTGAGATTTCAAGTGGATTAGCCGCCGACTGCAATGGCAATGAAGTTCCGGATCCATGTGATGAGTTGGCCGGGATTGCTTTCGATACACTGCCGCCGGTGATCACCAACCTACCCGGACCCGTCACGGTGCAACTTGCCAGTGGCGAGTGCCAGGGTGTTGCGACGTGGAATGAACCGACCGCAACGGATGTCTGTTCCGACCTCACTTTGACGAGTGATATTGAATCGGGAACGACTTTCGCTGTCGGCTCTACCACGGTCACTTATACGGCGCTGGATGCCGAGGGTAACCAGGCCCAGGCAAGTTTCGAGGTGATCGTTAGCGAGCCGGATGCTCCCAGTTTTACCTTTGTACCCGAGAGCCTCTTTGAATCCGCAGATCCGCTCACCTGTACAGCGGAGATAACGTGGGCCGAGCCTGTTGCCATCGATGCCAACAACTGTTCCGGCGTGGTCATCACCTCCTCTGTTCCTCAGGGTGAGCCGTTCGAGATCGGAACTTCGGCAATCATATTCACCGCAACGGATGTTTCGGGAAATACCGCGGTGGCGTTCCTGAACGTGACGGTTGCAGACAACTCTCCGCCCGTTATCGAACAATTACCCACTCTGGTTCTTGCTGCAGCACCAAATACTTGTGACGCGGTTGCTACGTGGATTCCTCCGACGGTTAGCGATTGTAATGAATTTACGATGACCTCCGATGCGTCGGATCCACCGATTCAGGTGGCGGGCGGTGGTCGAGTGGTGAATTTCCTAGCGGTCGATTCGCTGGGTCAGGAATCGACGATGAGTTTCGATATCCTGGTCATAGATAATACACCTCCGATCATCCTCAACATGCCTCTGGATATGACCTTGAATCCAGAATCGGGAACCTGTGGAACGACCATCCTCTGGGATATTCCTACAGTAATAGACAACTGCGCAACGGAGATAGAAGTGATGAGTAACTTCGAGCCTCCTTCTACTTTCGGTGTCGGTACGACAGTGGTGACCTACTCGGCAACTGACTTCGTGGGAAACACTTCATCCGAGAGTTTCAGCGTCACGATCATCGATCCGGATGATCCTCAGTTCATCTCGACGCCGGGAGCACTACTGGTGGGGACCGCCGATGACCAGTGTGGTTCGATTGTGGAATGGGTTGAGCCTCAAGCGATTGATTGTTCATCTCTGGTAATTGTTACCTCGACGCATCAACCCGGTGATTTCTTTCTCATCGGAACCACAGAAGTGACTTATACGGCAACCGATGTTGCTGGGAAATCCACGGACTTGATCTTTCCGGTAACTGTCGAGGATGCGTTCGCGCCCACTTTTGTATCCGCTCCTGCGGACATTCTGATCGCGGCTCTGGCAGGGGAGTGTTCTGCCGAGGCAAGTTGGGATGAACCTGTCGTCAGCGATGGATGTTCCTTATTCACTGTCACTTCTTCTCATGTTTCTGCAACGGTATTTCCTGCCGGAATCACTCCCGTTACCTATACAGCGACGGATGATCTGGGAAACATCCGTGAGCATGTATTCTTCGTGACGGTCAATGATGGTGAAGGCCCAACCTTTGATACACAGTTGCCGGACATCTCGGCACCTTCGAATCTAGGCATCTGCGGCGCTCAGATTTTCTGGACCGAGCCCGTAGCTGTGGACAATTGCACAGCAGCGACCGTATCCAGTTCGCATGACCCGGGTGCATTCTTCGACGTGGGGATCACCACGGTCAGCTACACGGCATTGGATGGTAGTGGCGTGATGGCTCAGCAGAGTTTCACGGTGACGATATCTGATGTTGAAGCACCGGACCTGCTCCAGATGCCCGCAGATATTGTGGTTGGAAATATCGAAGGAACCTGTGCTGCCACTGTGATCTGGAGTGCACCACTGGCTCTTGACCACTGCGACGAGGTTACGGCTGTTGGTTCGAGTGCTCCTGGATCCAGTTTTCCGTTAGGGGAGACGGTGGTCACCTACACATCTTCTGATAGCCAGGGTAACGAGATTCAGGTGAGTTTCACGGTGACCGTAGAGGATCAGGAAGCTCCGTTCTTTACCACGACCTTGCCCGCTGTCACTCTCGATATAGAGCCGGGTTTGTGTACTGCTGTGTTGGAATGGACCGAACCGACCGCGGAGGATCTCTGTGGAGAGATTCAGATGGATTCTAACTTTGCTTCGGGAACTGCGTTCGGAATCGGTGTCACGACTGTTCTTTACACGGCTACCGATGAGTCCGGGAACACGGCTGACATGAGTTTCGACGTGACCGTGCTGGATGTTGAGAGTCCGGTTCTGGTGGGACTTCCGGATAGTTTCACAGCAGGAACAAATCCCGGTGACTGCACGGCATCCGTGAGTTGGATTGAACCCGCGGCACTGGACTGCAATTTACAGAGCCTGAGCCCGAGTCTTGAAAACGGATCCGTTTTCTCGCTTGGTGACACCGTTGTGACTTACACCGCGGTCGATACGGCAGGAAACGAATCTCTGGGCTCCTTCACCGTTACCATCATCGACGACGATGCGCCCGAGTTCACTTCTGTTCCAGCAGACGTTGTCATTGACAATGAACTCGGTACCTGTAGCGGTGCTGCTACATGGACTGATATTGATGCGCAGGACAACTGTTCGGTCCCGCAGATCGTGTTGAGCCATACCTCTGGCGACACCTTTGATCTGGGTGTGACTAGCATTGAAGCAACGGCCACCGACCCTGCAGGCAACATCTCAACCTTGACCTTCACGGTCACGGTCCTTGATGCGGAAGCGCCGATCGTGGTCACAACGCAGGGTTCGCCGATCACGGTCGAGAATCCCGGTGGGGCCTGCGAAGTTGCAGCAACCTGGACGGCTCCTACTTTCAGCGATCTCTGTACCGCTGAGTTAGAGATCAGTTCGACCCATCTGCCCGGGGACCTGTTCCCTGTGGGAGAAACCCAGGTGACCTACACAGCAACCGATGGAGATCAAAATCAGGTTTCGACCAGTTTTTCGATCGTAGTACTGGATTCGACTGCTCCAACGATTGTGCAAATCCCTCAAATCGTTGAAGTCTCTACACCTTCAGACGCATGTGAGGCGATGGTTTCCTGGACAGAGCCAAGTACTTTTGATTGCAGCCTGGTCACTGCAACCAGCGATATTCTCAATGGCTCCATCCTCCCTATTGGCAACCATATCGCCACGTACACATTCACCGATGATTCGGGGAACTCCATTTCGGATTCTTTCCTGATCGCCGTGGCCGATGGCGAACTACCACAGATTCACGGAGTTCCGGCTGATATCACCGTTGAAAACCGTACAGGAGGTTGTGGAGTCGCTGTGGTCTGGTCCACCGTGACAACTACCGATTGCACTTTCAGCGCTCTGGATGTTGACCACCCCAGTGGCAGTGAGTTTTCCATCGGCACCACACTTGTGACCTACACGGCTACCGATACCGAGGGAAACCAGGCTACCGCCAGTTTCCTGGTCACGGTTGAGGATGTGGAAGCTCCGGTACTGACCAATCTTCCGGCAGATATCGAGGTGATGGCAGCTGTAGGCTCTTGTGAAGCGACTGCATCATGGTTGGAGCCTTCGGCAACCGATTGCATCTCTTACGAGTTGTCAAGCGACTGGCCTAGCGGTGCATCCTTCCCCATCGGGCAGACTCTTGTGACCTATACCGCCATCGATCCGAGTGGGAATTCGGGAACCGGTACTTTCACGGTCACGGTGCTTGACCAGGAATCGCCGCTCATTTCCCAAATGCCGGATCCCATCGAGGTGGATTCGCTTCCGGGCACGTGCCACGGAGTAGCAAGTTGGTCTGAACCTCTTGCGAGTGATTGTTCTGGGGCAGTGTCGTTGATTCCGAGTCTGCCCAGCGGATCGGAATTCCCGATTGGTACGACGACAGTGGTTTACACCGCTTCGGATGCTAGCGGGAATCTATCCACGGCGAGTTTCACGGTCACCGTTCTCGATACGGGTGATCCGATCATCCTTGGGTTGCCTGAAAACCTCACCTTCGACAATATCGAGGGGAATTGCGCCGGGATTGCGACCTGGGATCCCCCGACAGTCGAAGATTGTTCCGAGACGACCTTGACTCCCGATTTCTCGAGTGGGAGCGTCTTTGCTCTGGGAACCCATCTGGTGACCTATACAGCAGTAGATACTGCGGGTAACTCTGCTGAAGCCAGTTTTGAGGTGACTGTCGTGGATGCAGAGGCACCGTTCTATCTCAATTTGCAATCCGAGATGTCATTCTTCACGACTCCGGGTCAGTGCGATGGAGTGGCAACGTGGGAGTTGCCCGAGGCGGCAGATTTATGTGGTGGTGCGACGTCGACGAGTAGTCATGAGTCTGGGGCTGTATTCCCGATCGGTACCAGTGAGGTGATTCACACTGCGACCGATGATGCTGAAAACGAAGCGATTTACATCACACAGATCATCGTCCTCGATGGAGAGGCTCCGGTAATTTCGAACATGCCACTCGATATTACTCTTGAGGCCCCACTAGGAAGTTGTTCAGTATCAGTGACCTGGGATGCGCCAACCACCGAAGACTGCACGGAAGTGACCCTGACCTCGAGCATCGCTTCTGGAAGCGAGATCCAGATCGGGATTCATGTCGTTGTTTACACGGCAATCGATGCACAGGGCAATATAGCCGAGTCCTTCTTTACCGTGACGATTCTGGATATTGAGGAACCGCAGATCTCGCAGATGCCTGTTGATATCGTTGTCACGAACGATGCAGCAGTTTGCGGCGCCGTGGTTTCCTGGATCGAGCCACTGATCTCTGATTGCAGTGATCTGGTCAGTGCGACCGTTTCGCTGGCGAACGGTTCATTCTTCGACGTAGGTGATTCTCTGGTTACTTACACGGCAATCGACATCTACGGCAATGAAACGAGTGCCAGTTTCAACATCAATGTTGTCGACAAGGATGGGCCAGTGATCAGTGGGTTGCCGGTGAAGATCGAAATCCCGAATTATCCGGGACAATGTGGGGCCAGCGCTTTCTGGTCTGATCCTGTCGTCACCGATAACTGTGAAATCGAAACGATTCAATCGAACATTCCTCCGGGAAGTTTCTTCCCGATCGGAGAGAACACCGTTACCTATATCGCTGTTGACGTGAATGATAATGCGAGTACTCATGACCTCCTGATCATCGTCAGTGATACCGAGAGTCCGCAAATCGTCAACTTGCCGTCTCCGATTTTCCTCACTCCTGATTCTGTAACTTGCACCGCAGTTGCGGACTGGCTTGAGCCTGACTTCATCGACAACTGTCCGGGTGGATCCATTGCCACATCGATGGCTTCTGGTAGCACCTTCCCCGTGGGATCCACGGATGTGATGGTGACAGCAACCGACGAGGCAGGGAACACGACTACCGAATCCTTCACGGTCACGGTAGAAAGTTGCGAGACGTCATTCCTCAGGGGTGACACCAACGACGATGGCAGCTTCGATATTTCGGATGCGATCTACATTCTTGGATATGTCTTCTCTGGAGCGGCTGAACCTGCTTGTCTGGACGCTCTTGATGAGAATGACGATGGGTTTGTGCAGATTGCAGATGCGATCTACCACTTCAATGCTCTGTTTTTGGGTGGACCTCTGCCGGCGGCGCCCTGGGACTCCTGTGGGGTAGATCCGACCGATGATACTCTCGAGTGCGATAGTTATCAGAGTTGCCCCTGAATCTCCTCAGGTAGCAAAAAAGAACTCATAGGCTCCGACGGCGATATGCCGTCGGAGCCTTCTTCATGAGGCGTTTAGCGAGATGGAATCGGTGGACCTTCTTGACCCCCTGCATTCCAGTTCCTATGAAGGGTGACAGTTTCCTCGTTGTTTTCGAGGTCTGGAGGCCCTGTGTCCTGTGCATGTCTCATCTCCATCGTGTATTGCTCCTTTCTCGTCAATGTACCGAAAGCGGATGATTCCGTAGCGGATTCCTGGCCCCCGCAGGCCATCGAGACGCTGGAACGGATCGAGATCCCCTCCGGGTACCAGAAGCGCCTGGTGGCTTCAGAACCTCTGATCAGGGATCCAGTAGCCTTCGGGATCGACGAGTGGGGGCGCGCCTATGTCTGCGAGTCAGCGCGTCAGGAGGACGGAGTCGAGGACAATCGATCGAGTCCGTACTGGTTGCTGGACGACCTTGCGCTCGAGACGGTCGAAGACAGATTGGCGATGTATGAAAAGCACAAGGATCGTCGTCCTGGAGGCATGAAATATTACACAGATCATGATGATCGACTAACGCGTCTCACCGATACCGATGGCGATGGGATCCTCGATACCAGGAATCTGTTTACTCCTCCTTACAATCAACCTCTCGATGGAACTCTGGCGGGTGTTCTGGTCGAGGAAGGACGTGCGTGGATCACCAACATACCGGATGTGTGGATTGCTCACGACCAGGACGATGACGGTGTTGCCGAGACTCAAATCTCGATCCAGAGGGGCTTTGGCGTGCGGATCGCGCTGCGCGGTCATGATATGCATGGCCTCGTGCGTGGACCCGATGGTCGCATCTACTGGTCGATCGGAGATCGTGGATATCATCTCGAAACTTCCGATGGCCGATTGCTTGCAGACCCGGGCGCCGGCGCTGTGTTCCGTTGTGAACCGGACGGGAGTGATCTCGAGGTGGTTCACGTCGGGTTACGCAATCCGCAAGAACTCGCCTTCGATGACCGAGGAGACCTGTTTACCGGTGACAACAACTCCGATGCTGGCGACAAGGCGCGCCTGGTTCAGATCGTGTGGGGTGGCGAGACCGGCTGGAGGATGGAGTACCAGACACTGGAGGGTGGTAACCAGCGTGGCCCCTGGAATCAGGAGGGGATCTGGCAACTCGATCACCCGGTGCGGCCAATATGGGCATTGGCTCCCATCGCTCATCTGACCAGCGGGCCATCCGGTTTCGTTCATTACCCGGGAACCGGACTACCGGAACGAAACCAGGATTGTTTCTTCCTGTGTGACTTTCGTGGTAGCCCGGGCAGTTCCTCGGTATGGAGATTTCGCCTCGAGGAACAGGGAGCAGGATTTCGCCTCGCAGATCCCGAAGTGTTCGTCAACAAGGTGCTCTGTACCGATGTCGATTTCACACCCGATGGCAAGATGTGGATCGCTGCATGGGGGGGAGGCTGGGTTTCGACAGATCGGGGACGCTTGATCGAGGTATGGCATCCGGAAAGCCAGCTGGCCAGTCAGCAACATCGAGTCGGACACTGGCTCACCACTGATTTGAAACTTCTGTCTGTAGATCAACTTTCCAGTTTACTGGGTCATCCTGACCGGAGAGTTCGGCAGCGGATACAGTTCCATCTTGCTACTGGAGGAGAAGAAGAACTAGCGGTGCTGAAGGAATCAGCTCGAAACGGAATCAACTTACAAGCACGCCTGCATGGCATCTGGGGGGTCGGGCAATGGATTCGGGGTGGCGAAGATCGTTCCCGGCAGATTTTCTCGCTGGCGACGCTCTGCGATGACGATGAGGAAGAGGTACGAACTCAGGTAGCTCGTGTGCTCGGTGATCTTCAACATGCGCCTTCCAGTTCCCGGTTAGTGCGATTGCTCGATGACCCTGCGGCCAGGGTCAAGTTCCATGCCGCACTCGCTATCGGTCGAATCGGAGTTCGTGATGCAACCGATCGGTTACTGGAAATGGCTCGTGATGAGGGCCCCAGCGATCCTTTGTTACGACATGCTGCGGTGATGGGGCTCGCCGGATCGGCGAAGCCACAGGAGCTGATGAACCACGCGACGTCTGACAATCGGGAGGTACGTCTCGCTGTTTTACTGGCATTACGCAAGAAACATCACCCTGGTTTTCTCTTTGCTCATCCGGGTGGAGACGTTGGGCGTAAGTCTCCCGGTGTTCATCCGGTGATCTCGATGTTCCTGGCCGACGAGGATGCTCAGATCGCCACGGAGGCGGCGCGTGCTATTCATGATCTATACGTGCTCGATGCAATGCCAGCTCTTGCAGATCGTGTTTTGTTCCATTCCGGAGCTCCCGACGGAGCGTTGAAAACGATGGGAGATCATCGACTTCCCTACCTGAGAAGAGTGATCGACGCGGCCTTGCGCCATGGAGATACGAGGCATGCCGCTGCGTTGGTAAGTCTTGCGGGTCGCGATGACATTCCGAGCAAGGCAGGGAGGCTGGCGATCGAGGCAGTGCTCAACTGGGTAGAACCAGGACCGAGAGACCTCGTCAGGGGTACGATTCGTCCCTACGGTGGACCGTCAAGAAGTTC
>JBBWWE010000283.1:0-3946 GCA_050256595.1 Planctomycetota bacterium | reverse complement strand
CGAGCCGAATCGTCTTTGGCCAATCGCAGGAAGACACGCTCGATCTCTGCAACCGTGTCATCGTCGAGTGCGTTGAGTTGTTCCTGCCGATCGATCACGACACGAACCACACCGTCTACGGGGTGCTCGATTCGCAAGTTCTCCAGCGCAAGATCTTCCATCAGGTATCTCCGCTAATTCTCTACGATCTTGACTGGAGTGTATTCATGATCCCGTTTCCTGTTCACCACGGCGTTCACGATGGTGCTTTCCTGAACGAGTTGATCAGCCATCGCCTGTCCATCCACGATGCGTCCGAACACGGTATAGATCCCATCGAGGTAGGCCAGGCGATCGAGAGCAATCAAGAACTGTGATCCCGCGGTATCGGCAACCTTGTGGTTCCTCGCCATGATGATGGACCCACGCACAGCAGATCGATTCTTGCTGGTTTCATCCGCAATCGTGTATCCCGGACCTCCTGATCCTGTCCCGTCCGGGCTTCCTCCCTGGATGAATCCGCGATTCTGTGGCGTATTCACTCTTCGGTGAAATGTCAGCCCGTTGTAGAACCCGCTCTCGACCAGAGAGATAAAGTTCGCCACCGTGTTAGGAGATTCGTTCTCGTACAGTTCGAGAGTGATCGGCCCTACACTGGTATTGAGCGTTACTCGTGGCAGATCATTCACGACCGGGCGAGCAGGAGTCTTGCCCTGAGCATCAGAGAACTCTGTTCCCTGTCCAGAAGAAGGCTTCACCTGCGAGGGGATGGGCTTTTCAGGACTCGCGTTCTCGGTCGATGCTGCTTGTTGTACCTTTTCCGGAAGCAAGGAATAGGGGTAGGCCAGCACGAGGGTCATCTCTGCTTCGAGTCGCTTTCCGAGCCGCTCCTGAACTCGCGTGATCGGATCGCCCTCTTCCAGCACGACCGATCCACAGGGAAACAGTTTCTTGGAAAGACCAGGAGCGGGTCCCAGGCCGATACCAAACTGCAAGCCCAGCTTCGGACCCGCTGGAGTCCCGGAAGGGGTCACTCCGAAGGAACCTTGCCCCCACGGCATCGAAGAGGTCGGCGCTTTGACATCAACCCCGCCACTGGAACGATCAGCCACACCGAAGTTGATGCTCTGTCCCGTTGTCATGGTGACGGGAACCTTGTTCAGATTTCCGTTTCTCACCTGTGAAATGATCTCTTCTCTCAGTCCCGGGATTCCCACGTCCTGGAGTTCGATCCACAGGCGACCGTTGGTGAAGCAACACAGGAACCAACGATCATTCTTCTCGACCGCGGGCCGGACATTGAACTGCTCCTCGCCCGAACGGTAAAAGCGCCAGCGCGCCTTCCAGGTGGCAAAATCGGCCAGGTCGACGATCCCGGCGACATTTTTCTCGATGCGACCGAAGAAACTATCCCCTCGCCAGATCACTCGAATGATCGGCCAGGGCTCCGAGACGGGAGCGTACTTCGAGAGATCGAAGGTCCGTTCGAGGTACTCCTTCGAATCGAGTTTTCGCATCTCCATCGTGGCCGGATCGAAACCTTCAGGCACCGACATCGGTACGTTCAACTTCCCGAACTGATATCGAATGATCAATCCGAGTGGCCACAAAACCGGATCGAGAACATCGAGTTGATTGTCACTCTCATTGCTAACCCCGATGGTCACGAGAACCGGATCTCCTGGCTGGTAAGCGCGCTGGGAAAAATGGATCGTCCAGTCCAGATCCGAGTTCCGATCGCCGACCACAGGAACCCTGGAAACGGCTGGCTTGTCCCCGGTAGCACCGGTGGCTGGCTTGTCGCCGCCAGGCTTCGCTTCGATGGGCCTGCCACGAGTAGCGAGGTACTGAATCACGTGCCAGCCATAACGGGTCTTGCACACCGCGAGTCCGTTGGGTTCTGCAATCTTGAACGCTGCTAACGAGAACTCCGGTTCCATGGCACCGGGGGCGACCCAGTCCAGATCCCCACCCAGCAACTTGGTTCCCACATCCAGGGAATAACGGCGCGCCAGGGCCCTGAAATCAGTACCACTCTCGGCCGCCTCCATCAGGCGCTGGGCCACCTGCTCGTTGGCCACCAGGATGTGGCGAAGTTGCCGCTGTTCTTGCCCTTCGACGAGAGCACTGACGCTCAATCCGGCCAGCAGCAGGATCGAGAGTCGAAAGAAAGCCAGCGAGCGAACCAGCCGAAAACCAGTCCGCTGAATTGGATTCATCATCATTTCCTCCACTCGGGGTCACTGTTTGGGCGCTTGCGAAACTCGGCTGCGCAAAACCCGGGACAGGAGGCCCATGTCACACCACTATCATCGACGTAACGATCTGCCAACATTCCCTTTAGCAACTCTAGATGGGTTGCAAGATAGCACGCAGCAGCGTTTCATTGAAGCGGATCCGCAGTCCCGGAGAGGGGTTCTGATTGCTTTCCCCGGCACAGAAAGCCGACCTGAGCCTGGTTCTGGTGGTCATCGTCTGGGGGACGACCTTCGTCGCGGTCCAGAGGGCGCTCGAGGAGATCGAGGTACACTCCTTCCACGTGCTTCGTTTCGGGATCGCAACCCTGGCACTACTACCGTTATGGCTGTTCCTGAAACCTGCAACCCACTCCGGCTCGCCGGCTCCCCGAGGCCTGTTGCTGAAGGTGGGCTTCCTGGCCGGATTCTGTCTGTGGCTCAGTTACACTCTCCAGACCACTGGCCTGCTCCACACCACCCCTGCTCGTTCTGGCTTTCTCACCGGTATGGCGGTGGTGATCGTTCCGGTGCTCGCTTTCCTTTTACTGCGCGAAAGGATGGAAAAGCGAGCGATCATCGGTGTTTCGATGGCGACTGCAGGTCTTGCGTTTCTGGCCTTCGGCCCTGAAGGAACGGTGGACCAACCTCCTCAACTACCCGACATTCCCAGAGGCGACCTGCTCACCTTCGGCTCCGCCGTCGCGTTCGCCTTCCAGATCATCGTCAAGGCGCGCTGGGCATCACAACTGTCGGCGCTGAAATTGACCATCGTCGAACTGACTACCGTGTTCCTGCTGTCTCTTTCGGCGGCCCTACTGCTGGAGGATTTTCCAGACCCGACCAACTTGAGTGCTACCTTCTGGGGCGCGGTGTTACTGACCGGGCTGCTGGCGACCGCGTTTGCTTTTCTGGCCCAGACCTGGGCGCAACGCACCACCACCGCCGTCCGTACCGCGGTAATCTTCGCCTTTGAACCGGTGACCGCAGCGATCTTTGCTTGGCTGGTGATCGGCGAGGTGCTGTCCGGGTGGGCAGTATTCGGTGGGGTCCTCATCCTCGGCGGTGTGCTACGCACCTCACTCAAGGCCAAAAAGAACTTCTCCGACTAGACGGCACGTTGTTCCGGCACACGAATATCCTCGACCATCTTCATCACATCGGCAGGCGGATCGGAGGTGAAGGAGCGAACGATACCGGCCACCATGAAGTTGAAGAGCATACCGACGGTGCCGATCCCCTTCGGCGAGATCCCCCACCACCAGTTCTCGGCACTATCGAGTTCCGGATGCATGAAGCGGAAATAGATGATGTAGCCGGCGGTGAACACCAGCCCCACCACCATGCCGCAGACAGCACCCTCACGATTCATCCGCTTCATGAAGATTCCCAACAAGATCGCCGGGAAGAAACTGGCAGCGGCGAGTCCGAACGCGAACGCCACCACCTCGGCGACGAAACCTGGTGGATGAATACCCAGATATCCCGCGACACAAACCGCTGCCCCGGCAGCAATGCGCGCAGTGAGTAACTCGTGCTTCTCCGATAGATCCGGCTTCAGCCACTTGCGCAACAGATCATGGGAAACGGATGTGGAGACCACCAGCAGCAAACCCGCTGCGGTCGAAAGCGCGGCCGCCAGTCCACCGGCTGCAACCAGTGCGATGACCCAGTTGGGTAAACCTGCAATCTCCGGATTGGCCAGCACTATGATGTCGCGATCGATCGTCAAC
>JBBWWE010000282.1:0-6515 GCA_050256595.1 Planctomycetota bacterium | reverse complement strand
ATTCGCACGATGTACAACCTCATTTATCTGGCGTTCAAGACAGATTCTACCCGTTATGCAACCTACATGCTGCAGAGCATGAACAGCAGTGAGTGGGACAATATTCCGATCGCTCTCGGTCTCGGTGTCACCCACCACTTGCTGGCTCATAACGCGGTGCAAGGCGGCGGGCATCTGGAAAAACTTGGCCGGTACGATAAGTTTCAGGCAGACCTTCTGGCTGAGTTCATCACGAAGCTGGCGGACACCCCCGAGAACGGTGGTACGATGCTGGATAACACGGTCGTGCTCTATGGCAGCAGCAATAGCCAGACGCACGTCAACCGCGATTATCCTCTGATGTTGGTGGGAGGCGAAAATCTCGGCCTCAAGCAGGGGATGCTCCACGATTTCGGCGATAAAGCCCCGCCACTGTCAAACCTTTATCTAACGCTCTTAAACGCATTGGAAGTTCCCGTCACGCAATTCTCTGACAGCAGTGGAACCGTCGCAGAAATCATGGCATGAACCTGCTGTTCTTCTCGCTGTGTCCCGGGGCCTCGGGATTCGGGCAATCTCCCCGTTGTGCATGTTATGATTCTCAGCGAAGGGGGGAGCCTTGGTGGCGGACCCGACAGTTCCGTTCGATCCGGATTCCCTGTTCGAGATGGCTCGCCAACAGGTGGAGTGCGCCCGCGCTCCCTATTCTGGATTTCAGGTTGGCGCGGCATTGTGGAGTGATTCCCGGATTTTTGTCGGCTGCAACGTCGAAAATGCCAGTTACGGTCTGACCATCTGCGCCGAACGTGGCGCTGTCATGAACTGGGCATCTGCAGGTAGTCCCGGTGAACCGAGCGCGGTTGCGATCGCCGCGCGCGATGGTGACGGAAACTGGGTGGCGGCGATGCCCTGCGGGGCGTGTCGGCAAGTTCTGTCCGAACTTCCAGCCTCCGGAGAACTCCAGGTCTGGATCTGGAACGGTCAGCAAGGCGAATCGGTGTCGTTGAGTGAACTTCTTCCGCGTGCCTTCGGGCCAGAGGATCTTCCCGGGAGAAAGGTGTAGCTCGATGGAAACCGCCTACGAAGATCTCGGGCGAGAATCGTGTGGAGTGGCTCATGAGTACGGGGACGGCGTCCGGATCCTTGCCGAGCCATACACCATGAGCATCTTGACGAAGATGTGTCACCCGGATACGCAGCAACCGAGTTTTAACGAACAGCTGGAGATTGTCTATCGTCACCTGCTACAGCGGGTCGTTGCAGACGTACTGCCGAAAAAATTGATCGAGTCCGACACGAATATGAAACAGTACACTCCAAAGGGCGTGTTTCGTGGTCAGGTGATCGATCGATCTTCACGTGCGGTGACCGTCAACGTGGCTCGAGCCGGTACGATCCCATCGCATATATGTCAGCAGGTTCTCCACCAGGTACTCGATCCAGCCGGGATCCGCCAGGACCACGTGATCATGGAACGAACCGTCGACGAGTCCGGGTCGGTCACAGGAGCCGCTCTACATGGCAGCAAGATCGGTGGCGATGTGGAAGGCAGCCATCTGTTCTTCGCCGATCCGATGGGAGCGACCGGATCCTCGCTGATACGCGTGATCCAGCACTATCGAGAACAGGTCGAGGGGACACCCAGGGCGATCATCACGGCCCATCTGATCGTCACCCCGGAGTTCATCCGGGCTTTGACCAGCGAGGTTCCCGGGGTTCGGATCTGGGCGCTACGCCTCGATCGTGGTTCCAGTCCTGCCGAGGTACTGAAGATGATTCCGGGCCAGGATTCGCGCGAGAGCGGGCTCAATGAAGTGGATTACATCGTTCCTGGTGCTGGTGGCGTCGGGGAAATCATCAACAATTCCTGGGTATAGATTTATGATGAGGAAATGATGGCAACGACGACCAAGTTCAGACTGAATCCGGAACCTCCTTTACCTTCTCACCGACTGGAACCCCTGCTCGAGGAAGAAGAGATCCGCAATCGTGTCTCGGAGATTGCCAGAGATGTAAAAAAGGCACTCGGAGACAAGGATCCCATCGTGGTCTGTGTCCTCAAGGGTGCCTTCATGTTTGTGGCGGACCTGACGAGAAAACTCGATTTCCCCTTCAGCGTCGATTTTCTGCGAGCTTCATCCTACGGTGACTCGGTGGTGACCAGTGGAGAGGTGCGGATGGAACTGGATCTCCAGCATTCGATCTCGAATCGCCACGTGTTGCTCGTCGAGGACATCGTCGACACCGGTCTCACCGTCAAGTATCTGAAGGCCAATCTGGAGACGCGAAATCCCGCATCAGTCAGGGTGTGTACTCTGTTGCACAAGCCCGCCAACCACGTGAAACTTGCTCCGCTCGATTTCTGTGGCTTCGAGATCCCCGATCACTTCGTGGTCGGATACGGACTCGACTGGCAGGGCTACTACCGAAATCTTCCTTACATTGCGCAGGTCCACGAGATCGGCAACTGATCAGCGGATGGTTGTGACATCCAGTAGTTGAGAATTCGGTACCGAGTTTCCGAGCAGATCATAGTGGTCAAAGGTCCAGACCACCTCTTTGGTGGTGGGATCGACTTCGATGAGCAGTGGCTGCCCCGGTCCTGCGTGGCAATTACCAATCACATAGTTGCCGTTGGGAAGTACTTCCAGAGTCGTGACCCAGGCCAGCCGAATCTCCGGTAATTCGTACTGTTCGAGCCGCCAGACGATTTCTTTGTCGGGTGTAACCTCCAGAACACTGTGTCCATTGCCGGTTGCGATCAGAGTATTCCCATTTTCAAGGCGCAGTGCGCAGAAGCATTTGTCACCGAATGAATCGGGACCGTGACCACCGACTGCTTCATGACCGAACATCGGAACGTCGTATTCCCAGACGACTCGGCCTGTATTTTGTTCGTATTCACGTACCACACCGTCTCCTTCGTGACATACGAGATAACGATCGTCGGCTATTTTTCTGACCAATCGGGTGTCGGTGTGAGGGTGAGGCCGATCGACTTGGAGTTTTGTTTCCGACAGCAGTTTTCCACTACGATCGATCTCGATAATTCGCCCCGGACCACTCTCGGCGATCATCAAATGGCCGTTCTCTAGCGGCTGGAATGCATGAACCTCGACAGCTTTATCAGCATTGCCGTTGGCGCGACTGGAGTCGTATGACCAGACGATCTGTTTTGTATTTGGATCGATTTCAACAACTGAAGAGGCACCCCGTTGCACCATCACATTGTTAGATGGCAGCACATGGAGATCGTGAATCCCACCCCAGGGCATTTGCCATTCGATGGCACCTTCCGAGTTGATGATGACGAGTTTCCCATTGCCCTGGGTCATCACACTGTGAGAGGGAGAAGCACAGGCGCACAGCGATAGGCACAGCAATAAGAGTGAGAATCGACTGAGGATCTTTGGGTGGAAGTAGTTCATGGCCGCAAGTTATCGAGATTTCCGATCGGCAACTAGCACCGTCTCGAGGTCTCTGAGGCTATGTGGGGCCAGAGGAACGGGTTAAATTTTTCAATCTCACTAGATGGAGACCCCCCAGCGGGCCATGCGTCGGTACAGGGTGGTCTTCGGGATACCCAGAATCCGCGCAGCACGAGCCTTGTTGCCCTCGGTTTCGGTCAGGACCTCGCGCACGATGCCCCCCAGGACCACCTCTTCCAGTTTCCTGAGGTCGGTTCCCAGTTCGGCACGAAGGCGCCGGGCAATGGGGTGTGGGAGGCCATTTCTGGTCAAGGATGTCGACAAATCCTCACCCAGAATGCGCTCCTTCCCCGAGGCAGCAAGCCGTTCCATCTCGTTGCGTAGTTCTCTGATATTTCCTTTCCACTGGGAACTGATCAGGATCGTCAGCGCATCGGGAGAGAAGGAAGGTGTCTTTCTGCCAGCGCGGCGACAGAACCTGTGCAGGAAATACTGACACAGCAGCGGGATATCCTCGCGTCGCTTGCGCAGTGGCGGAACTTCGATGTGAAGGACATCGATTCTGAAGCGCAGGTCGTCTCGGAAGCGTCGTTCTTCTGCTTCCCTTTCGAGATTCTTGTGAGTGGCTGCGACCAGGCGAAAGTCGACCTTGCGCTGGCGGTTGCTCCCGATCCTACGGATTTCTCGCTCTTGTAGTACACGCAGGAGTTTCGACTGTAGATCTTTCCCCATCTCTCCGACCTCATCGAGAAACAGGATTCCGCCATGGGCACTTTCGATCAATCCGGCTCGTTCGCTGGTCGCTCCGGTAAAAGCCCCGCGGGCGTGGCCGAACAACTCGCCGTCGAGTAGAGAGGGCGAGATCGCAGCACAGTTCTCACTGACGAAGGGACCGGAGCGTCGCGGACCGATTCTGTGGATGGCTCTGCCGACCAGTTCTTTACCGGTACCACTTTCTCCCTGGATCAGCAGTGATGCTTCGGAGGACGCTGCTCTTTCCAGTTCTTGCAGCATCTGCATCAGCGGGACCGATCGACCCAGAAACTCCGGAAATCTTCTGTGCAGTCGCTCGATCTCGGATGAAAGCAGTGGTGGCGATGGGGTGGTGCCGAGCGTGTCGATGGGGTCTGTGGTCATCATTTCCTCCTGGATCGCAAAATCGCATATAATTGCGTAAAGTCAATATCTGATATGGCCGTAGTCGGTCGCATTACTGGCCGGATCGACCAGCCTCGTTGACAGTTTCCTGGTAGCGCGATAACGTTCCCGGCCTGAAGTGTTCTCGCTTCCCTGGTAGCTCAACTGGCAGAGTAGGTGACTGTTAATCACTTGGTTGTTGGTTCGAATCCAACCCGGGGAGCCATGATCGCCCTCATCGGAGACGACGGGGGCGATCTCCTTTTTTGAATCTCAAGGCAATTGGGCCTCGTAGTCCGCGATGATTTCCCTGACAAGGTGGCCAATTCCTGAGAGACTATGGACCTCTGCCGAATCCCTTCTCCAGGGGGCAGCAGAGGGAAGTGATGGCCAGTGGAATCATCGGAAAAGAGGATCATGAGCAGAGAACGAATCCGCCGCTCCTGGTCTATTTTTGGTTCGTCAGATTCCTCCCCTGGAGGCGTCCGGGTCGTCCTTTCTGTCCCTGTGTTGTTGGTCCTATTGGTGGCGATTTCCTCATGTGCTTCACGCGACCACGCGATGGCCAATCTGGAGGGCAATAGCATCCGTGCCGAGAAGATTGCCGAGGTCGAGCGCTTTCGGAGCGAGCAACTGATCGATCCCGCCGATCCCTCAATAACTCGAAAAACAGCGGACTCCGCCATCGAGGTGCCGGAGATTCTCGATCTGAACTCTGCGATCATCATTGCAACCAAGTACAGCCGCTCTTTCCAGTCGCAGAGAGAATCCCTCTTTCTCAGTGCTCTTTCTCTGGGTCTGACGCGCAGGGACTTTTTGCGTCCTGTATTCGATTCGAGTGCGTCCTTCAATGCATCGGATGGCAGTGGTCAGGAATACCAGGACGTGACAGCACTGTCGCTGGGTGGCAGCCAGTTGCTCTTCACCGGCGGTACGATCTCCGTCAATACCAGCTCTTCTCTGGCCACCTCGGAAGATCCTGCAGCTGCCATCCAGTCTTCCAATGCCTCCTTCTCCGTCTCGGTGAACCAGCCATTGCTACGAGGTGCCGGACACGACATTGCTTTCGAGTCCCTGACGCAGGCGGAGAGGAATCTTCTCTACCAGGCGAGAAGTTTCGAACTGTTCCGGCAAGATTTTGTCATCCAGATCACCGATAAGTACTTCGGCCTCATCAGCCAGCAAAAAAAACTCGCTAACACTCGCGAAAACATCGAGGGGCAACGCTTTGCCTGGGAGCAAGCGAAGGCATTATTTCGGCTCGGCCGTGGCAACAGTCTCGATGTGTTTCGTGCCGAGCAAGCGCTTCTCGAAGCTCAAAACAGTGGCATCGATGCAGAGCAAGCATTCCATCTCTCCATCGACCAGTTCAAGGTCGATCTGGGCCTTCCCATCGATGTGGAGTTTGTTCTCCAGGATGATTTTCCGGAGGTGACTCCCTTCGAGATGGATCTGGACGGGGCTGTCGTTGCGGCACTTCACAATCGCCTCGATCTGAGGACGACGCGCGACCAACTCGAGGATGCCGAGCGCGATCTCAGTATCGCAACCAACTCGCTGTTGCCGTCACTTGATCTGTCGCTGGGGTATTCCTCCGCGGCGGAAGAGAAGTTCAGATTCAGTGATCTGACCATCAATGATGAAGTTGACTATTCCGTGGGTCTCGTCATGGAGATTCCGCTCGATCGAAAGAGCCGGAGGATTAGTTTCCGATCTGCCGAGATATCACTCGATCAGGCGCGCCGCGACCTCGATCGCCAGCAAGACGAGGTGATCCTGGAGGTTCGCAATTCACTCAGAACGTTGCAGCAGCGCAAGGTCCAGATCGAACTGGGCGAGAAAAAGATCCTATCGGTCACCTTCAGCGTCGAGAAGGCCGAGATTGACCAGATACGCGGAACCGGAACCAACCGAGATGTGGTCGAGGCGACCAACTCACTAACCGATGCAAAGAATGATCAACTGGATAGA
>JBBWWE010000281.1:0-4314 GCA_050256595.1 Planctomycetota bacterium | reverse complement strand
AGGGGCATTGCGCAATACGGGTGTCTTTGGTTTCAAGGCGGCCTTGTTGATCGATGAGTACACACGGATTCTCGGCGACAGTGGTGGCAGCAGGGTGGCTGAACTTGAAGATGTACCTTCGATCTCCGTAGATCATTTCTTGCTCGAAAGGGAAGATTTTCTTGAGCGTTTACAGGTCAGAAGGATGGTGCACGGATGGTCTGACCTTGGATCCTGGCCTTCACTGCGTTCTGTCTTCGACAGCGATAGTCGTGGAAATGTAATCATCGCAGATCCTGATCGATCGCCAGTTGTCGATGCAATTGATGCTGGAGATCCGGTGTTGTTACGTTCGCAGGGGGTTGAAATCGACTCAGATGGAGGCCGGCAAATTCTCTGCCTGGGACTTGAAGACAAACAGGTACGTGTCTCAGGAAATCATGTATCTGTACTTTCTCCTCAGATGAGTAGTCCTCAAGATGGTCTGGTCGATTGTTCTGGCCTGCTCGTTTTCCTGAAGGATGATGTTCGAATCTCCATCTGCGGGATCAGTGGTGGGTTGGTTGCAGTGACAACAGATGTGATTCTCGTAGCGTCAGAGGAAGAGATTTCCTCAGGTGGGCTACGTGAGGCTCTCGAGGTGTTAGATCAAAGATCGCAAGGAGCAGTCGAGTGAGTGTATGGGTCGGAGTTGATCCGGGAGAAAGAAGAATCGGATGTGCGCGTGGAGACTCTCTTGGAGTCCTGGCGACGCCACGAGGGATACTCGCAAGCCCCGAGGAGTTGGTTTGCTGGTTGAATGAAACCGATGAAGAACACCAACTGGCGGGAGTCGTGGTAGGGATGCCACGTAACATGGACGGTTCCTTTGGACCGATGGCCATCCGCTCACTTGAGTTGGTGCGCTGGCTCAGGGGGCAGCTGGATTTCCCCGTATTTCTCTGGGATGAGAGGCTCACCACTGTTCATGCCGAAGGGGTCGGGCTCGAGTGTGGTCTCGATGAAAAAGCAGCGGCGATCTTGCTGCAGTCATTTCTCAACGCAGGGACACCGGAGGTCGAAGATCCACCGGGACTGATCGAGGCGGCAAAGGGTGAAATTTGACAGTTATTGGCACCTTTTCGGCCTCAGGGCTCCACATTGTCTTGCCCTATGGTGTTGCCACTGTAGCATCCATCGCTTGGATTGATGGGGCCGAGTGACGAGGAACGTTTCCCGTCAGGAGTTACCGTCAGGAGACAGGGTTTCAAGTACTCATGAGCATCACTGCTGAGCGCAAGACCGAGTTGATAGAGCAGTTTCGTACATCCGATACCGACAAGGGATCCGTTCAGGTCCAGGTCGCGATTCTCACCGAGAGGATCCGGAATATCACGGGACACCTTCATACCATGAAGAAGGATTACGCTTGCCGCCGTGGCCTCCTCGTGCTGGTTGGCAAGAGGAAGCGTCTTCTTCGCTACTTGCAAGGCAGGGATCGCTCCGAGTATCTCCGGCTGATCGAGGTCCTGGGGCTACGTCGCTAGTCCGTGTGGTCTTATTGGCTCTTGAGTTAATCTCCATTGCGAGATCCCGGGGTACCCCCCCGGTGTTCCCCTGCACGCACTCAATTCGAGGAGTTTTCTTCTCGTTGCCCATCTTTCCACGAGACACCAAAACAGAAGTAATTTTAGGCTAAGAGAAACTAGATGAAGGCGCATGGGCGCCTCGACAGCCAACGCTGTCAGGAGGACAGATGAAACATATCGTTTCACGAGAAATTGGGGGACGTACCCTCACCATTGAGAGTGGAGAAATCGCAAAACAGGCTGCTGGAGCCACGATCGTCAGATGTGGTGATTGTGCGGTACTGTGTGCAGTCACCTGGGGTGAGCCGCGCTGGGGTGGAGATTTTTTCCCACTCACCGTGGACTACCGGGAAAACAACTATGCGGCAGGAAAAATCCCAGGTGGTTTTTTCAAGCGTGAAGGCAGACCGACGACCAAGGAAATTTTGACCGCACGTTGTATCGATCGCCCCGTTCGGCCGCTTTTTCCTGACGGATACATGAAGGACGTCATGGTCTCGGCGGCAGTTCTTTCTGCAGATCGAGAAAACGATCCAGATATCCTCGCAATGATCGCAGCTTCGGCTGCTCTGGCAATTTCCGAGTTACCGTTCCAGGGCCCCATCGGTGCTGTCCGAGTCGGTAGAACCAATGGCGAACTGGTCGTCAATCCCACTCACGAACAGCGAGATGATGGTGACATCGATCTCGTAGTGGCCAGCACTGCAGATGCAATCGTCATGGTCGAGGCGGGCGCCAAGGAGGTTGCCGAGGCGGACATTATCGATGCACTGGAGAAAGCCCACGAGGTGAACTCCGAGGTCATCGATATGATCAATGAGTTCGTCCAGCTCGCAGGTAAATCAAAAATCGAGTTTGTCGCCCCCGAGGTCGATGAAGAGCTCAAATCAAAGGTTCATTCGATGGCCTACGACAAACTGCGCCAGGTCATTCGTACCGACGGGAAGATGGAGCGCAAGGCCGCCATGGATGCGGTTTGTGATGAAGTTGTTGAACAACTCTGTCCGGAAGACGAGATCGAGGCGGGAACCTGTCCCGAGCCCAAAGATGTCAAAAGCATGCTTTCGGGAGTCAAAAAAGAAGTCGAACGTAATCTGATCATCCAGGATCAGGTTCGTAGTGACGGTCGCGGGTTCACTGATATCCGTGATATCGACACGCAGTTGCAGTTCCTGCCGAGAACGCACGGGTCGGCCGTGTTCACACGAGGAGAAACCCAGGCGATAGTCACTGCAACGCTGGGGACTTCCTTCGATGAGCAGAGAATCGACGGCCTCATCGACGAGAAGCGTGAAAAATTCATGCTTCATTACAACTTCCCTGGATATTGCGTTGGGGAGTCCTGGCCCAACCGTGGTCCGAAGAGACGCGAGATCGGTCATGGCGCTCTTGCGGAGCGCTCCATCAAGGCTGTCTTGCCTGATCACGATGATTTTCCGTATACGATTCGAGTGGTTAGCGATATCACCGAATCGAATGGATCCTCCTCGATGGCCAGTGTCTGTGGGGGAGTACTCTCATTGATGGATGCTGGTGTTCCACTGAAGAGGCCCGTTGCTGGGATCGCCATGGGGCTGATCGAAGATGGTGATAACCACTTCATCTTGTCCGACATTCTCGGTAGCGAAGACCATAACGGAGACATGGATTTCAAAGTAGCCGGCACTCAAAACGGAATCACAGCACTCCAGATGGATGTGAAGATATCCGGACTGAGTCGCGATCTGATGAAAAGAGCCCTCGAGCAGGCCCGCGAGGGTCGACTTCATATTCTTCGGGAGATGCTCAAGAAACTCGATCGCCCGAGAGATGAAGTCTCTCCGCTGGCACCGAAGATCATGAGGATCACGATCGATCCGGAAAAGATCGGTCTCGTGATCGGCCCCGGTGGAAAGGTCATCAAGGGCATCCAGGAGGCCACCGGAGCGACCATCGAGATCGAAGATTCTGGCACCATCACCATCTGGGGCAAGGATGACGAAAGTGCTCAGGCGGCTCGTGAGCAGGTGGAAATGATCACCCAGGATGTCGAAGTCGGAGCCACCTACGATGGCAAGGTTGTCTCGATCAAGGACTTCGGTTGTTTCGTCGAGGTACTACCTGGACAGGAAGGCCTCGTCCATGTCTCGGAACTTTCCGGTGATTTTGTCGATGACGTTTCCTCTGTCGTCAAAAGAGGCGATCAGTTGCGTGTGAAGGTTCTCGAAAGCGATCCTCAGGGTCGTCTACGCCTATCGCACAAGGCCGTCCTCATCGATGAAGGAAAACTACAACCCGCCAGTGGTCCCGACAACGATCGTGGATCACGTGGAGGCGGTGGTCGTGGTGGAGATCGTGACAAGCGCGGTGGTGGCGGAAGAGATCGCGGTCCTCGGCGCTAAGTAGCCTCAGGAGAGGTTCGATCCTCAACTGGATCGAACCTCTTTTAAATTCCAGGAGGTACCTGTGGGCGCCTGGCTACTCACTGGTGTCAAAAGGTATCCAGGAGATTCTGGTAACAGATACGATCTGCGCATCGACGACGACCTGATCACCTCCTGGTCTGTAGCAGGTGACGGTGACTCCAGTGGTGCCCAGGTGCTCGATCTCGCTGATTGCTGGGTCCTGCCGGGATTCGTCGATAGTCATCTGCACTTTCTCTATTCGATGGATCATCTGAGCCAGCATGATCTGGCAGGTCTCTCTGTCGATTCCATCGCGTCAACGATCGCCGAGAAAATAAACGGACCCCGGATCGGGCATGGCTGGAAGGATCCACTTCCGGCAC
>JBBWWE010000280.1:0-2943 GCA_050256595.1 Planctomycetota bacterium | reverse complement strand
GATGCAGCCGGAAAATAACAGGAGCAGCGAAACTGACGTGATCAAACGGCGCATCGAGCCTCCCTCAACCAGGAATTTTCCTTGCGACCAGTTTCGCGCATCCTCGCGGTGAGGCAAGGCGAGAGACAACCAAACCGATCACCACATCGATTCAGTCACCCGAATCCGCACTAGGAAGTGCCACTTCTACGTGATCTGCAACGATCCTCACCGGATGACAGACCAGATCTTCGGTGGTAGGACCGTCCAGGACGGCACCACTACTCGTATCGAAACAGGCACCATGAAGCGGGCATTCCACCTGGCCATCCTCGACGACAGCCCCGACCATCGAGGAACCGACGTGAGGGCAGTGATCATCGAAGACGGTGATGCGCGCTCCTTGCCGGATGATCATCAGTTCCCTGCCCGCAGCAGCACCGAAGAACGGCTCCTCTTCATCGACGTCCTTGACGCTACAGACAGGATGCCATCGAGTACCTTGTGGCGCCTCGTGGGTTCCCGGCAGATCGGGAGTCTCAGCCGGCAAAGTAAGGATTCTCCCCTGCGTCATGGTCGGTTGAGTCATGGATATTGCGCACCCGTGGGACCTTCTGGCGGATCAGGGTTTCGACGCCTTGACGCAGTGTCATCGCGGCCATCCCACAGCCCTGGCAACCGCCGCCCATGTGGATGAAGATGTCCTCTTCCTTGACATCGACCACCTCGATAAAACCACCATGAGCAGCCACCATCGGGTTGAGGTCATCGTTGAGGAGATTCTGGATCTCGACGAACAGAGTCTTCTCGGCTTCGTTCATCTCACG
The DNA here is from genome assembly GCA_050256595.1 of Planctomycetota bacterium. Classification (GTDB taxonomy): domain Bacteria; phylum Planctomycetota; class UBA8108; order UBA1146; family UBA1146; genus UBA1146. The sequence goes on along the minus strand of JBBWWE010000280.1, from coordinate 2,137 downwards.
AGTTCGTTGGCTGTTAATCCGATCAGCCTCCTCGAAATGACAACGGATCAAATCGGCGGCGGTCTCCGCGATCGGACCCCATTCGACACCATCGACCGGTTTCAGGAGAGTCACGACGCGATCTTGCATCAAGACCGCCTCGATGCCCTGGAGTTCGACCAGCTTGGCACCGAGTGGGCTGTCGCTGGCCTCTTCAACCGTTGAATAGTATTCCGGTGTGGTAGCGACGACCCGGTTCAATTTGATGACGCACGTATCGGAATCGGATTCACATGGTTCGACGGTAATTTGCAGTTGTTCGCTCATAAAATCCTCTCGGACTCAATGATGCCGCCTTCTGTAACTGATCGCCACTACTCCTGCGGGATATTCACCCCAGTTTCTGTCGTTCGAGTCATGGTTCCGTTGCCGTATTTCCAACACCGGATCGCTATCGATAACATCAAAAATAAGCAAAGACCTTGTCACTACAAGAATGTACTCTCAAGACAGGGAGGCGATCCGAAATGGACCCCAGAAGCGCGCGCAAGATCTTCGATGAAAGTTCGAAACGCTGGTCCAGGGATGAACCACGCCTCCTCTCCGACTGGACGGCCCGACCCTTCCTTCTCAAGTGGTGCCTGCCGGTTCAGGACATGCGAATCCTCGATCTGGGCTGTGGTGAGGGATATTTCACGCGCCAACTCGCTCGTAATGGCGCCAAGGAAATCGTCGCGATCGACATCAGTCCGGGCATGATCGAGATGGCGTGCCAGAAAGAGAAAACAGAACCTCTCGGCATCCAGTTCTCGGTCGGATGCGTGACCGACTTCGGTGATGAAACGGGATCAAATTTCGATCTGGTCACCGCCGTTTTCGTTTACAACTATCTGACCATCGCTCAGATGAGCCAATCGATGGCTCGGATTCACGAAAGCCTGGTCGATGGTGGCCGGTTCATCTTCTCCCTGCCCCACCCGGTCAATCCATTTCTCTCCGGTGAAGATTCCCGTTTCCACTTCAAACGCTCGGGTGGGTGGTTCTCGGGGAAGGATCATATCTTCGAGGGTACGATTGCACTGAAAGATGGCGATACGGTCGCGGTGCGATGTATCCACAAAACCTTCGAGGATATCTTTCAAGCTCTTCGCAATGCTGGCTTCAACAAATTCCCCGAATTGAGAGAACTGACCGTGACCGAGGATCTCCTCAAGCAGGACGCCGAGTTTTTTGGACCGCTCAAAGACCAGCCCTTGCACATCGCCATCTGCGTGGAGAGGTAACCGGTGAACTTGCAGCGCCCTCCCTGGCACGCGTCCGAACTGACACAAAGACCCGAACACACAATGGAGTTCCCTGACGGAATCCATCAGGAGATCGACGATTGGATCGAGCGCTGCGATGTGGTGATCGACGAAGAAGTCGGAGCCGAGGACGTGGCCGAGATGACCTGTCTGGCAGACCTTGCGGCACGAGTGCGGATAGAACTCGTCACGGGAAGTGGAGTGGCGAGGATTGCGCCACCGACGAAAGCCGATTTCGACGATACTTTTTTACGCCGCTACTATCTGGCATTTGGAGTGCTACTGGGAGATCCACTCGGAAACTACGGCCGACTCTACGAGGTCAAAGACCGCGGCGGGGACTACACCAAGAGTGCCATTCCCGTCAGCCAGACGCGCGCCGCCACCAGTCTCCACACCGATTCGAGTGCCCTCGATGTTCTTCCAGATTTGGTCGGGCTCATCTGTATCCGACCTGCACTCAAGGGAGGCTCCTCGCGAATCGCATGCGCCATCCGTGCTTACCGGAAACTCCAGCAGAGCGATCCGCAGCGACTGTCTTTGCTTGAGCAGCCACATCTGAGAGACATCGTCACTCCCGGTGCCGATCACAGCCAGCGGATGAATAACCAGTTTCCGGTCTTCAGCAAACATTCGGAGCGCGGCTTCATCTGTCGCTACATGAGATTCTGGATCGAGAAGGGATACGAGAAAGCCGAAGTCCCGGTTCCGGATGGCTTGACGGATGCCCTCGACTCTCTCGATGGTTGCCTCGAAGAAGAGGATTCAGTCTCCAATTTTCGGCTCGAACTTGGAGATAGGATATTGGTGGACAATGGCACCACTCTTCCTTACCGTACCGAATACGAGGACGA
>JBBWWE010000279.1:0-7037 GCA_050256595.1 Planctomycetota bacterium | reverse complement strand
ACCGGTGGAGGTTCTTCTGTCGGCGCCCTGATCGGTACGGTTGTGGAGGCTCGATGAGTTCAATCGAAGATCTCGCTCTCTGCCACCAACCGATCACGGATTTCTTCCAGCAACCGGTATCTCGCGATGAGTGGTTGCAGTACTCGCTCTCCTCGGAACAGGTTCAAACCTTTGAACAGCAGGGATTCGTCGCGGGAATCCCGATTCTCGACATCGATCAGGTGCAGGACCTTCGCCAACAACTCGGTCGTTTGATGGATCCTGGCCATCCAGGGAACTCGCTCTTCTACGAATACCATGTCGATGAATCGGAAGACCCTGATACGGTTTTATTTCATGCTCTCGGAGGTTGGCGCATCGAAAAAGGATTCCACGATCTCCTCTTCAGCCCCGCCATCCGGATGGCCTCGTACCAGTTGCTCGCTTCGGCGGTGCGTTTCTTTCACGATCAACTGTTCTGCAAGCCCCCTCAGCACGGTGGAGTGGTGTCCTGGCACCAGGATTTTTCGTACTGGACGTGGACCCAGCCGATGGCTCACTTGACCTGCTGGATCGCTCTCGATGATGCGACTCTTGACAATGGTTGCCTGCAGTACATCCCTGGAAGCCACCGCTGGGGATTGCTTCCGGTGACCGGCCTCTCGGGGGACATGGATTCGGTTCGTGAGGTTCTCGAGTCATCCCAGCAGCAGGACTTCGATCGTCAGGTTCCGGTCGAGTTACGAGCCGGAGAGGCGGTGTTCCATCATCCGCTGACGATGCATGGCTCGTATCGGAACCGTTCTTCTTCTGCTCGCAGGGGAGCGGTCGTCAACCTGGCCGCCGATGGAGTGTGGTCCAATCCCGAGGCGCTTCAGGGACCGGGTACGGGCAAGTTTCCGATCCTTCCTCAAGGTGAGGCCCTCGGAGGTGACTTCTATCCGCTACTGTTTGATCCGGAGCGCGAACTATGCGGTGAAATCGACCAGATTCCCGTGGTGAGCCAGTAACGACCAACTCTGGTTGTAGCGTCAGGTACGTGGCTCCTCTTGCAGCCTTCGTCGGAACTGACCAGAATGCCGCTGTCGCTTTACCCCGACCGCCTGGTCGAAGTTCCTCACCATGAGATGAGATCGAAGATGCGCGTCGCTGAGATCCGGAGTCGGTTCCTCGAGTTCTTCCGGGACAACGGCCACGAAGTCGTGGCTTCCAGCCCGGTGGTTCCCGATGACGACCCGACTCTGCTCTTTGCCAACGCCGGCATGAATCAGTTCAAGGGTGTCTTCACGGGTCGTGAGACGCGCGAGAATAGCCGCGCCTGTTCCTCGCAGAAGTGCATCCGCGCCGGGGGAAAACACAATGATCTGGAGAATGTCGGATACACCGCCCGCCACCTGACCTTCTTCGAGATGCTCGGCAATTTTTCATTTGGGGATTACTTCAAGAAGGATGCCTGCCCCTGGGCATGGCAACTGATTACCGAGGGATTCGGTATCGATCCTGATCGTTTGTGGGTCTCCATCTACCAGGATGACGATGAGGCACGACAAATCTGGGCCGATCATGTCGGAGTGGATCCGGCACGTATCATCGGGTTGGGTAAGAAGGACAACTTCTGGTCGATGGGTGATGTGGGACCTTGTGGACCCTGTTCAGAGATTCATGTTGACCGAGGAGCTGGAAGTAGTTGTGGCAGTGATTGTGCTCTGGGAGTGTGCGATTGCGATCGATGGATGGAGATCTGGAATCTGGTCTTCATGCAGTACGAGCAGCAAGCGGGAGGTTCTCGCGTCGATTTGCCGAGTCCCAGTATCGATACCGGCATGGGCCTTGAACGAATCACCATGATCTTGCAGGAGAAAGAGACTGTTTTCGAGATAGATCTACTGGCTGGCATCATCGACAAGATCGGGGAAGTTACGGGGGTGGCTCCATCTAACGGTCCGGAGGGGACTCCGCACCGGGTGATCTCGGACCATCTGAGAAGTCTTTGTTTTGCCATCGCCGATGGCGCGTTCCCTTCCAATGAAGAGCGCGGTTATGTGCTCAGGAGGATTCTGCGTCGTGCCAGTCGCTATGGTTACAAGCTGGGCATGGAACGCCCTTTCATCCATGAACTGGTGGCTCATCTGGTCTCCGAGATGGGCGATGCTTATCCCGAACTCGAGGAGCGGCGTCCTCTCATCGAAAAACTGATTCATTCGGAGGAGGAGCAGTTTCTGCGCACACTCAAGACCGGCATGACCCGTTTCGATGAAGAGGTGGACACGCTGCGTTCTTCCGGGGGTGAGCAGTTCCCGGCTCCGGCGGCGTTCTTTCTCCATGACTCTTGTGGATTCCCCATCGACTTGACCGAGCAAATGGCGCGCGAGGTGGAACTCGAGGTCGACAAGGAAGGTTTTGATCATCTGATGGACCAGCAAAGAACTCGAAGTCGTCAGGGGAGTAAGGTCATCCTCAGCAGTGAAACGAACAGTGCCATCGCTGGCTGTACGGGTCTGGGAGCGACCGAGTTTCTCGGTTATCACCAGCTGGAATCGGAAGCCAGCGTGGTCTCCTTCATGTCGGAAGAGGACCAGTCGCTTCTGGTTCTCGATCAAACTCCCTTCTACGCCGAATCGGGTGGCCAGGTGGCAGATACAGGTGTCATCGAAGCTTCCGGTTGTCGTCTCGAGGTGATCGATTGCCAGAAGAACTCCGAGGGCACTTACGTTCACGTGGTTCATGCTGTCGAAGGAGAACTGCCTGAACTGTCACCGGGTACAGAGGTGAGTTGCCAGGTCGACGGTGAGCGAAGATCTGATGTCGTGCGCAACCACACAGCCACTCATCTTCTTCATGCGGCACTTCGAGTTGTTGTCGGGGATCATGTTCAGCAGAAAGGATCGCTGGTTGCTCCCGAACGTCTGCGTTTTGACATCAGTCACTACGAGAAGGTGAACCCGGAGCAACTGACCGAGGTCGAGGGGATCGTGCAGGAGTGGATCCTTCGCGATGCCGAGGTCCAGATCCACGATGACATCCCACTCGAAGAAGCAAAAAAGCGCGGGGCGATGGCCCTGTTTGGTGAGAAATATGGTGACCGGGTCCGGATGGTCGAGATCCCCGAGTTCTCGCTCGAGTTGTGCGGTGGACTCCATTGCCAGCGTACCGGAGAAATCGGACCGATGATGATCGTGGGTGAAGGTAGCGTTGCGTCGGGAGTCCGCAGGATCGAGGCGTTGACCGGAGTCGAGGGAGCGCGCCGGGTGCGCGCCGATGAGGATCTGCTGCAGAGCCTGGCGACGAAGTTGCGCACACCTCGTGAGGATCTCGAGCAGCGCATCGAGAGTCTGGTCGCCGAGAACCGTGCTCTCAAGGGTGGCAAGGGAGTGGCGAGTGACCGCGACCTGCTGGCGGAACTGGACTCGGGATATGGCGAGAGGCGCACGGTGGGTTCCGGCGAGGTGGTGATCGCGACCTGGAAGGATGCTCCTCAGGAACAACTGCTGGTGGTGGCCGATGCGCTGAAACATCGAGCCGGCGAGAGGGCTTTCATCCTCGCTTCATCCGGCGACGACGGGATCCGTTTCATCGTCGGGACCTCGGAAGCGCTCCCTTCCGGCACGGTTCACGCTGGCCATGTGGCGAGTGAAGGGGCCGAAATCCTCGGAGGAGGGGGCGGAGGACGCCCTGACATGGCTCAGGCGGGCGGCAAGGCGGTGGAGCGCCTCGATGAGGCTCTGGAAGCGATGGCTCGTTCCCTACAGGATTCCATCGCCGGAAATGGCTCCTGATCCGCCACGGATCTTCTTGACCGAATTGATCCCCACTCCTACCATCCCGGTTGGTTCGGAATTGGCGGTTTGCCACTCTGGTATTGCGGCAATCGGCCACCCAGATTGAATCAGATTGAATACGGAGCAGTAGTCATGGCAGTACCTCAGCGCAAGACGAATAAGGCCAGAAAGCGCAAGCGACGGGCACACGATGCAATTCGCCCGGTCAGCCATACGCACTGTTCACGTTGCAATTCACTCACCTTGCCCCACAGCATCTGCGACAACTGCGGCACCTATCGCGGCCGCACGCTGCTGGCAGTCGAGGATTTCTAAGCTCTCCCGGGAGGGAGTGACATGCCTCTCATCGCAATCGATGCCATGGGTGGGGATCAGGCTCCGGCCGCCCCTGTGCGCGGTGCCATTCGCGCGCTTGGCGAGAATTCTGAACTCCGGATAGCACTGGTTGGAGTACCGGACCTGGTCCAGGGTGAAATCGATTCGGTCGGTTTCAACGACGACCGTCTCCAGGTCGTACCGTGCTCCGAGTGGGTCACGATGGAAGATTCTCCTGTCGATGCTCTTCGTAATAAACCGGACTCCTCTCTGGCGGTCACGGTTGGACTGCTGAAAGAAGATCGAGCCGATGGCATCTTCAGTGCTGGAAATACCGGCGCGATGGTTGCTGCCTGCTCGATGCAACTGAGGATGCAAGAAGGCGTGCGTCGTCCCGCCGTCGCGTTGCCACTGCCACGTGGAGAGCGTCCCGTGATGCTCTGTGACGGCGGTGCCAATGTCGAATGCAAGCCGATTCACCTGCTGCAGAATGGCATCATGGCCTCCGCTGTTCTTCGTCGCGCCTATAACGTCGAGAATCCCAAAGTGGGTCTTCTCAACGTCGGATCCGAAAAGGACAAGGGCCACACCGTCGCCAAGGAGGCTTATCAGTTGCTCGCCAACAGCGGCATGGATTTCGCCGGCAACGTCGAGGGTGGAGATATCTTCCATGCCGATGTCGATGTGGTCGTCTGTGACGGGTTTGTTGGCAACATCGTGCTCAAATCCGCAGAAGGATTCGCCGAATCACTGTTCCAGTCGATTTCCAACGAGATGGGATCTCAACTCGACGACTCGAAGATCGATTTCGGTCCCGTGAAGGCACTTTTTCAGCGCGGCTTACAAAAGATCCGATCCCGGTTCGACTATGCCGAATACGGAGGAGCGCCGCTTCTGGGCCCACGCGGGGTTTGCACCATCGGTCATGGTCGCAGCGATGAGCGCGCTGTTTGCAACGGGATCCTGTGGACTCTTCGCATGATCGAGACCGGGGTTCAGCAGGAAGTGATCGATTCGATCCAGCGGGAGATGGAGATGCTCGCAAATCAGCGCTCCGAAGCCGAGAGCCTCGAGAGTCCCAGGGGTTAGGCACTCTCCTTCCAGAGATGGAGTCACGATGACGGATCCTTCCGTAGCCGTTCATCGCCGAGCGGTGCTATTTCCCGGGCAAGGAAGCCAGTTCGTGGGCATGGCCGCAGATCTGGTGGAATCCTATCCGGTCGCCCGGCAACTGTTCGATGTCGCTGGCGACCAGATGGGACAGGACCTTGCAGCCATCTGTGCATCGGGTCCGCGCGAGAAACTCAATTCGACCGAAATCAGCCAGCCGGCCATCTTCGTCGCGTCGATGGCGGTTCTACAGATTCTCGAGCATTCCGGTGGCGGTCACCTGTTGCGTGCCCAGGCGACGGCAGGCCTTTCTCTCGGTGAGTACAGTGCTCTGGTATTTGCGGGTTCACTGCGGTTCGAGGATGCTCTCGAGGTCGTGATCGCTCGCGGGAAAGCGATGCAGCGCGCCTGTGATCGAGTCGAGGGAACCATGACATCCATCCTCGGGCTCGAACTGGATCAGGTACGAGAAGCGGTACAGGGCGCTCAGGCCGAGGGCGTGGTGGCGATCGCCAACGTCAATGCCACGACCCAGATCGTGATCAGTGGCGAGATCGCTGCGGTCAACAAAGCTGCCGAGTCTGCCCGGGAGATGGGGGCTCGACGGATCGTCGAACTGGAAGTGGCCGGTGCCTACCATTCTCCGCTGATGTCGAGTGCTACCGAGGAGTTGACACCTTGGCTCGAAAAACTCCAGATCGAGCCGCCTCGGTTGCGTTTCTACCCCAATGTGCTGGCGCAACCGGTCGATGAGCCGTCGCGGATTCGAGAGTGCTTGCTTCAGCAGATCGAATCCCCGGTACTATGGCAGCCGACTCTCCAGCAACTGGTCGGTGATGGACTCGATGAGGTCATCGAGCCGGGGCCCGGCAAGGTCGTCGCTGGCTTGTTGAAGCAAGTCGACCGGGGGATCCCGACCCATTCGATTCTCGCAAGAGAGAGCATCGAAGAGATCCTGGAAGGAACCGTCACATGATGAATTTTACGGATAAAACGGTCATCGTGACCGGGGGAACCCGGGGGATCGGTAAAGCGATCGGAGCCACCTTCGCAGCGGCAGGTGCCCGCGTGGTGATCTCCGGCAGAAATGCTGAGACCGCTGCCGAGGTTGCCGCAGAAATCGATGGCGAAGTCCATGGGTTGGCTCTCGAAGTTGCCAGTAGCGAGAGCGTCAGGGATTTTTTCGCCGAGGCGATGGAGATCCTGGGGGGTCTCGATGTGGTGGTGGCCAATGCAGGAATCACTCGCGACAAATTAGTGATGGCTCTCAAGGACGAAGATTGGGATGAAGTCCTCAACACCAATCTCAGGGGAGCCTTCCTGTGCGCCCGCGAAGCGGTGCGGCCGATGATCCGAAATCGGTCCGGTCGCATCATCGCCGTGACCAGTGTGATCGGTCTGACCGGGAATCCGGGTCAGGGAAATTACGCTGCCAGCAAGGCCGGCTTGATCGGCTTCGTGAAGTCGCTCGCCCAGGAGGTCGCCAGTCGCAACGTCACTGTCAATGCGGTGGCTCCAGGGATGATCGATACGGATATGCTGGCCGCTTTGCCCGAAAAAGCCCGGCTCGCGATGATCGAGAGAATTCCCGCAGGGCGCCCCGGAACCGTCGAGGAAGTGGCAGGAACCGTGCTATTTTTGGCCAGCGATGCGGCCAGTTACGTCACAGGAGAGGTGATTCGGGTCGATGGCGGGCTTGCCTGTTAACAGCGAGATTCCATTTCATGCTGGACGATTCTGCGCGGTTGCCTAGAATCGTGACGATTGCAGGGGCTTTCTCTATCGCCGCAGTTGGCGAGGAGTCAGACTCCAACAAAATCAGGAAACCACCCGAGCACTGCATGTGGTCGGCCC
>JBBWWE010000278.1:0-2258 GCA_050256595.1 Planctomycetota bacterium | reverse complement strand
AACGCGGCATCACGATCCTGGCCAAGAACTGCGCCATCGAGGTGGAACGCGAGGATATCAAGTACCGCATCAACATCATCGACACTCCCGGTCACGCCGATTTTGGCGGTGAAGTGGAACGCGTCCTTTCGATGGCCGACGGAGCCCTGCTGTTAGTCGATGCCTTCGATGGACCGATGCCTCAGACCCGCTTCGTCCTGCAAAAAGCACTCGAGCACGGATTACGACCGATAGTCGTGGTCAACAAGGTAGACCGCACCGATGGCCGATCCGCACAGGTTGTCGACGAGGTGTTTGATCTGCTGGTCAGCCTGGAGGCTGGAGACGACGTACTCGATTTTCCGGTTTTCTTCTGCTCTGGCCGGGACGGCTGGTGCACAGAAGAGGTCGATGGAGAGCGCTTCGATTTGCAGCGGATCTTCGATGCCATCATCGAACACGTACCTCCTCCGCCGGTAAAACACGATGCCCCGCTACAGTTAAGAGTCAGCACCCTCGACCACTCTGAATACATCGGCCGCATCGCTATCGGTCGCATCGCTGCCGGGACCGTCACTGTAAACGAAGAGGTTCTGGTTCTTTCTCCATCAGCAGAACCTCGGCGTGCTCGTGTTCAGGAGGTGCATCTGTTCGAGGGCCTGGGTCGGAAAAAAGTAAAGCAGGCTCAAGCCGGAGATATCTGCGCGGTGGTCGGGCTCGAAGGCATCGATATCGGCGATACCATCGCATGCAGCCAGCAACCAAGTGCGCTGCCTGCAATTCTGGTCGACGAGCCCACCTTGCACATGACCTTTCGGGTTAACGATGGGCCTTTCGTCGGTCGAGACGGAAAGTACGTCACTTCCAGACAGTTACGCGACCGTCTGCATCAAGAACTAGAGCGCAACGTTGCACTGCGAGTCGAACAGGGCGAACGGCCAGAAGAGTTCCTCGTCTCCGGCCGGGGCTTGATGCATCTGGGAATCCTGCTGGAAAACATGCGCCGTGAAGGCTTCGAGTTGTGCGTCGGAATGCCCAGGATCATCGAGCGCCAGGTGGACGGTAAGTGGCACGAGCCTTTTGAACACCTGGTACTGGAAAGCCCCGTTGATGCTCAGGGTGCAGCGATGTCGCTGATCGGTGAACGTCGCGCCGAGATGATCAACATGAGTTCACGCGGGGCCAGTGACATGGTGCACATGGAGTTCAAGATTCCGGCACGCGGCCTGATTGGGCTTCGTACCAAATTACTCACCGCCACCCGCGGCCGTGTCATCTCGCACCACAGTTATCTCGAACACGGACCGAGAGTCGGCGCCATCCCGCGCCGTAACTCGGGTTCATTGATCGCCGTCGAGACCGGAGCCGCCACTCCTTACAGCCTCGATGCTCTGTACGATCGGGGCACCTTTTTCATCGAACCAGGCGAGCAGGTTTACGAGGGTCAGGTGGTCGGCGAACACTGCCGCGACAATGATCTGGAAGTGAACGTGGTGCGCACCAAGAAGTTATCGAACGTTCGCGCGTCAGGTAAGGATGACACCACCTCGGTCCGGCCGCTCAAACGCCTCAAACTGGAAGAGGCCCTCGAGTTCGTCGTCGAGGGCGAGCTGGTCGAGATCACTCCCGCCAATATCCGTATTCGCAAACAGTTACTCAAGGAAGCCGATCGACGCAGAGCCAAGCGCAAGGCCAGGAGCGAGGGCTAGTCCCGATTCCGCAATCCGCGGTTTGATCGCGGTACCTCTACGGCTTTTCCTGTGGCAAAATACCGTTCTGCAACCCACCCGAAATGGTGTTCGCCAGTCGATATGGGCCTCACTCCGATGAGAGTGACAAGAGCGAGGTGTATTGTGACCGATATCCAGTCGACCGTTCCCGATTCCGGTAGCGTCGATATCCCTAGCGGATGCGGTCCATCCTTTCTCCGGCCGATGCCTCCGATGGGAATTTACGAGACCCTCTATGCCTTTCAGGCGGTCTTTGGCGCGCCGATGGGAGAAACCGGCACCCACCCCTGGAGTCAGGGCTATCCGAGAACCGAACAGATCCCGGGCGGACCGGAGATGCCGAGCACCATCGAAGTCACCGCCGCCAACCGCCTTTATCCCAAGGCGTGGGGAATGCCGGCTTTGCGTGAGCGAATCGCCAGTTACTACTGCCAGCACTACGGCGCTTCCATCGATGCCGAAAATGTCATGGTCTTCGCCGGTGGTCGACCGGCACTGCTCTCGGTGTTGCTGTTTCTCGAAAAGAACGTCGGCGTCAAGATCGCCTCG
>JBBWWE010000277.1:0-3862 GCA_050256595.1 Planctomycetota bacterium | reverse complement strand
AGCGTAGCCCGGGCAGGGTTCCGGTGCTGTCACCGATTTGTTCGACCGTGGAACCCGCAGCTTGAGCCATCGACAGGAACAGGTTGCACATCGGAGTATTCTTGTCGGCGACCAGGTGCCGGCCTGTATCGACGAGACCATTACCACGACCAGCGATTAAAACCGGTAGGTTGTCATGATTGTGGCGATTGCCGTCTCCGATGGCGGATCCGTGAACCACCACGGTCGAATCGAGCAGGGTCCCTTCCCCGTCTGAGACTTCCGAGAGTCTTTTGACGAAGAAAGCAAACTCCTCTGCTTGCCAGCGATTGATCTTTCGCACCTGATCGATCTGGGATTCATTGCCCTTGTGATGGGTGAGGGTGTGGTGACCTTCGGCAACATCGAGATGAGGATGGGCGCGATTAGATCCTTCATTGGCCCACATGAAAGTGATCACGCGGGTCAGATCAAGTCGGAAGGCGATGATCATCAGTTCGTGCATCAATCGGATGTGTTCACTGATGTTCGAAGGAGTTGCCGCAGAGAAATCCGGCAAGGATTCATCTTGTTGCTGGATGGCATCCAGTTCTTCCAGTCGTTCGATGCGACGTTCGATGTCACGTACTCCACCGAGATACTCATCCAGTTTGCGTCGGTCCTCGGTTCCCAGTCCCAGTTCGAGTCGTTTGGCATCTTCCAGAACGAAATCGATGATGCTGGAGCGGCGAGCCAGTCTCTGGAGCCGGGCGGTTCTCGTTTCCCCTTTGGTACCTCTCAGGAACATTCTCTCGAAGACCCGCCGAGGTTGAGTTTCGTGTGGGATGGGCCTGTCGGAACTTTGCCAGGAAATATTGGAGGAGTAGGCGCATGAGTATCCTGAGTCACAGTTTCCCGATTGCCGTCCGCCCTCGGTTCCCAGTTGCAGGGAGGGGAGGAGGGTGTGGGAGCCTGTGGCTGTAGCGATGATCTGATCGACCGAGACTCCAGCACGGATATCACTGCCTGAGGTCTTGAAAGGATGGGCTCCTGTCAGATAGCAGGCTGCCGATCGAGCGTGATCTCCTGGCCCATCTCCCAGGGCCTTGGCATTGTGGTGGGCCAGCCCGGAGATCACCAGGACGTCATCGCGAACCGCTGAGAGCGACTCGAGCAGCGGCGATGCGACCCAGTCCTTGCCAATTCCGCTCGGTGCCCATTGCGGTTGATGAACCCCGTTGGGGATGAACAAGAAGGCTGACCTTAACGGAGAGCTGATCTCGGTGGTTGCCTCTGCCCAGCGGGCCAGGGGAGTCATCGCCTCCAGCCACGGAAGGGCCATCGCGGTGCCGAGACCGCGAAGAAAGGTTCGTCTGTGCAGGGGTCCAGGCATGGAAATGTCATTCCTCTCGTCTCCTCGATGGAACACCCACATTGGCCATGGAACAAGTCCCGATCAGGGGACCTTTCGCATGCGGAATGCATCGAGCGAGACGATTTCATCGATCAGATCTCCAATGGTGGGGTTGGCCTTGAGACGGGTTTCCAGACGCAACAGGGCACGGGCATCCGCGTCCGTGACCCCACGACCGAGAGCGTAGGTGAGCAGGTTCTTCGCCAGCGAGCGGGGAAACCATCGGATTCGGCGATGGTGGTACTTAGATCTTTGACTCCCGAGATGATCGTCCCATCGGGCAGTTCGCCCCGGTCGTCGATCTCTCCCTGGCGGTATTCTCCTACAGCGTTGAACCGTTCGAGTGAGAACCCCAGCGCATCCATCCGGCGATGGCAGATGGAACAGGCGGGTTCGCGCCGGTGAATCTCGAGTTGCTCGCGCAGTGGCAGATCGGCACCTGGTTCGCCTGGCTGTGGCAGGGTTCCTGCTCCTGGGGGAGGAGATGGTGGCGGATCATCGAGCAGTACTTCGAGGATCCATTTGCCGCGCAGAACCGGAGAACTCCTCTGTCGGGTGCTGGTCGCCAGCAGGATGCTGCCCTGAGAGAGCAGTCCGCCCCCTCTTGAATCTTCGATCTCTACCTTTCGAAACTTGTCTCCCTGCACCGGCGCAAGACCGTAATGTTGCGAGAGTCGTTGATTGACGAAAGTGTAGGAAGCATCGACCAGTTCCTGTATTGGTCGGCGGTTTCTGAGTACGTGATCGAAGAGTTCGATGGTTTCGGTCCGCATATCTTTCAGCAGGTTTTTGCCGATTCCGGGAAAGATCTTCTGGTCGGGTCCACGCTCACCGAGATCCCTGATTCTTAACCACTGAGTAGCGAACTCCCGGGAAAGTGATCGAGAACGAGAATCAACCAGCAGCCGCGCAGCATGTCTTCGGATTCCATCTATTTGATCGAGGTCGCCACGCTGTGCCGCTTCCATGAGTTCCTCGTCGGGGGTCGTACCCCACAAGAAAAAAGACAACCTCGTTGCGATCTCGAAACCGTTGAGAGTTCTGATGGTGCCGGAAGTTACATCGGTTGGATCGGGTTCTGTTCTCAGTAAAAAACGGGGAGAGATCATGGCGGTGACGAGAGATGCTCTCAGTAAAGCCTCTGCTGAAGTCGGGTCCGTGGCGGCCCGTTGGGCGGTCGAAACCAGTGCGTCGACTTCCATGTCGGTGACAGGTCTCCTCCAGAAACGCGGAAGCCACTGGCGAATACCGCTAGACAGTCTCTCGACAGGATTACCTTCACCATTCAAAGCCATCTTCTGGAACCCGGTAGCCTCGAGACCTTCTTCAGGCCCTGAGATCTCGATACTCAAGAGTGCCGCATTGCGATCCCGCTGTGCGGGGTCTGGATCTTCTGGTCGGTAGTAATCATTGATGAAGCTTGCGCTGACAAGATGAGTTCCTCGTTGCACCCGGGTTTCGATCACTCTTTTACCCGGAGCTCCTCGTGTTTCTGGAAAGTCGCCAATCCCGACTCTTTGCTTGCCAACCTTGACTCCAAAGCGTACCGGTTCATCTCCTGCCTGTTGTCCCCAGCCCTCGATGACGATCTTGTAGGTGCCGGTTGCCGGAAAGAAATGCTGTGTGGACGCGACTCCTCTGCTTGAGAAAAATGCATGGTCAGCAGCGACTCTTCCTTGTCCCGATATGGTCAAGTGATCGATTTCGTATCTGGTCGCAGGAATCTCTTCTCCTTGAGGCAAGATTACGGCTGACAGTGCCACTTCTTCTGCGATACGAAATAATCTCTCGACGATCATCGGAGACAGGGAGAGAGCTCCTCCCTGATTGTCGAAGCCATCTGAAGAAGGATCTGCAGGAAGGTGGCGATTCACATCGATTTCAATGCCCGTGAGGTCTCGTAGTGTTTTGCGAAGTTCGCTACGCGAAAGCCGCCGCGCACCCACGGTGCCCGGATCCTCCGGTCTTGCCTCGAGCAACTGGCGCACCCAGTGTTGCAGGTTGGAGATGGCCTGTTCGCGGTCGCCGGGTGTCGGTGCTTTTTCTCCTTCCGGTGGCATCTCGCCGCTATTGAGAACGAGCTGAATCTTCCGCCAGTCCTCCAGGTCTGCATCTGCCCCGTCTTCCAGTACGACTTCCAGATCGAGCCCGCCCTTGGGCTTGTCACCGGAGTGACAGCGGACGCAGTTTGACTCGATGACATCGTTGACCCGGGAAGGAAGCGGAGGCAGGTCTGCTGTCAAGGTAGCGGCGAGAACAAGCGGGGCCAGCAAGGACTACCTCCCGCCAGAGTCAGACGGTTCCGACTGTGAGAGTCGATGCAGATCCTCGGCGAACTTTGCCCCCAAGCTCGAGTTCAGCCAGATGGCGAGCAGCCCGGTGAGAGGTGGTAGGTCACCTTTGTCGGACCAGATGATCTTCGAACTTTCGTCGGAGAGCACTTCGATGGTGATGGAGCCTTCCGCGTTCGGTGTGTCGCTCTCGATGGCA
>JBBWWE010000276.1:0-2356 GCA_050256595.1 Planctomycetota bacterium | reverse complement strand
ATGCGAGCCAGCAGACGACCCTCGCGCTGACGATACTCTGAGAGTGCGCTGTAATCGGCCGCCATCGCAGCCTCGTCCAGATCGACCAGCAACTGTGACTGCTGCTCGTGGAGCTGGTCGATGCGGCTGAGGATCTCCGATAATTCCCGGGCGAGATCGCGGATCTGGATCCTCTTGTGCTCTGGTTCGCTCAACATGACTGGTACTTCCTGCTTCCTCGGGCGCTGCCCCTCTTCCTTCTTCGGCATCGAAAGGCCATTTCTGCAGGGTTATGGCCAAATTCACGCCCGAGGCGCGGATACCCTGGTTTCACAGCGCCTGGCGGGGCTCCAGCAACCTCGAAATCGAGCCCACCGGAACACGATCCTGGAGTCCCGTTGCTCGGATCGGACAGTAACAGTAGTTTCTGGAGGCATCTTCGGTGGGCGGGTGGCGGAACTGGCAGACGCGCCAGATTTAGGATCTGGTCCCGCAAGGGGTGGGGGTTCGAGTCCCCCCTCGCCCACTTCTTTTCCGATAGATCCGTATCGGTTGCGATCCAGCGACGAGTTAACCCGCGGCGATGGTGGCGATGGCTTCGATGACGCGACGACGGGTTTCGTCATCGGTCTCCGGTCCGGGAGCAATCCTGATCGTCCCCCCCGCCTCCAGGGTGCCAATATGTCGATGGGCCAGCGGAGCACACTGCAAACCCGAACGGCAACGCGCTCCGAGTCTGGCATCGAGTTCTGCCGCAACCTGCTCGGGTGCCCGACCGGGTATATGCAGCGGGATCACTGCCGTGCGTGGTGCCTGCGACTGTTCTCCCGGAATCTCGATGCCCGGCACTGCGGCGAGTTCGTCTCGCCACTCCTTTCGCAGTTTCACTCGTCGCTCGAAGAGCATCGCGACCGGATGGTCTTCGAAGTATGCCAGTGCTGCTTCGAGGCCGGCGATGCCCGGCAAGTTCGGTGTCCCCGACTCGAATCGGCCCGGTCCCGATGCGGGAATACGCGGCAACTCGCTATCGATACCGTTACCACCGATCCACAACGGCTGAGGTTCGTAGCCAGCGGCCAGGTAACACAGGCCGATGCCGGGAGGACCGCCCAGATGCTTGTGTCCTGCTGCGGTGTAGGCGACCAGACCGGGACAGCGAGAGAGAGAAACCGGGATCACTCCGGCGGCCTGCGCTCCATCGACGATCAGCGGTAGTCGTTTCTTCTGGCACCACGCCCCCACCTCTTCGATGGGCTGGATGAGACCGGTGACGTTGCTGGCGTGTTGCAACACCACGGCGATTCCAGCACCAGGATCGAGTTGTTCGAGCCGTACAAGATCGACCTGTCCTCCCTCATCGACCGGCAACAGGCGAACCCGATCCTCTCCCAGTGCACGCACCGCCGGTCGCCACACCGCGTTGTGTTCGAGCGCCCCGATCCACAGCACTGCATCGTCATCAACTCCACTGCAGAGATCCGCGATGATGGTCGAGAGCGCCAGCGTCGAGGAGGGAAAGAGAGAGATGCGCTGCGAATCGGTAACACCGAGCAGCTGTGCGATCCGTTCTCGACACGACGCAACGATGCCCCCGGCAGCACGTGCGCCGCCGTGAGATCCCCGTCCGGCATTTCCTGCCAGTTCCAACGCACGGGTCATCGCCTCGGCAACTCCGGGGTGACGCGGATGAGCTGTGGCCGCGTGGTCGAGATAGATCATCAATCCTCCGCTGCGATGGTCGACTGCACGGGGTAGATGGTCAAGGGAACGCTCTTGCAACGTTCACCGGGTAGCCACATGATCCCTGCCCAGGTGAAAGGACAGCCATTTGAGTACCCCGCACAGAAGCATCGATCCAGCCGAACTGGATCATCGGCAACGATATCACCTGATGGTCTCCTGTGTCGTGCCGCGCCCCGTGGCCTGGACATCGACCATTTCGCCACAGGGCATCACCAACCTGGCCCCGTTCAGTTTCTTTGGCGGCGTCAGTAGCGACCCCCCCACCGTGATGCTGAGTGTCGGTAGAAGAAGCGATGGCAGCCACAAGGATACCGCCCGTAACCTGCTCGAGACCTCCGAGGCAGTGGTTCACATCTGCCCGCGAGCCGACGCCCACACGATGGTCGCCAGCAGCGAGGGACTGCCCGCGCAGACGAGTGAAATCGATCATCTGGGGTTATCCACAATCAGTTCCGACCTGATCGCGCCCGTGCGCCTCATCGATGCCGCCATCGCCATGGAGGCTCGCCGGGTGCACCATCAGGAGGTCGGAAATGGTCCCATCGATCTGTTCTTGCTCGAGGTGGTCCGTTTCCACCTGCGCCAGGACCTGCTCGTTGACGGCCTGCCCGACGCGGCCTTGCTCCAGGCGGTA
>JBBWWE010000275.1:0-3412 GCA_050256595.1 Planctomycetota bacterium | reverse complement strand
TTCGACGATCAGTTTGCTCCACAAGTCCAGTTGCAATACACAGTGATAGCGATCCGGGATGCTCTGACCAGCGCTCCCAGTAACTGTTCAGTCGACAACTCACCTCCACCGTCTTCGCCGCCGCTACCCGTTTCGAATCTCGATTGCACGGAAAACCTTCTGGGAGTCGATCTCGGATGGCAACTGGGCGAACCGGATTACGATGCCATCGAGGTTCACTTCGATAGCGTTCTGCTGGAGGTCCTGTCGGGACAGGCGGTGGGCTTTTTCCATGACGGCGTTTTACCGGGGTTGCATCAGTGGGAAATCGTGGCATTGAGATCTTCACTGCAATCAGCGGCAACTTCCTGCAGTATCGATGTTACTGGGGGTAGTGGCGGGCCGATCTTCCTGCGCGGAGATGCCAACGAAGATCTCAGTTTGAATATAGCGGACGTTATTTTTATTCTTGGCTACCTGTTCTTGCAGGGACCGGGTGGATCCTGTCATGACGCCATGGATGCGAACGACTCAGGATCCGTCAATATCGCTGATGCCGTGAGGATCCTCGAGTTCCTGTTTGGCGCAGGAGTTCCCCCCGAGTTGCCCTGGCCGATTGCGGGTGAGGATCCGACCGCTGATTCTTTGCCCTGCTCCTGAAGCGGATTTACGTCTGAGGTCTACTCGGAGGCCGGATCCATCCTTGTGCTGACAGGTAGTGAACCCGAAGATGAAGGGAGAGCGCCCCGGGGCTCCCTTATCCGAGGAGGTACAAAATGGCATCTCAGAGCAATGTGAGTTGCTATCGATGGATTCTGATCCTGTACCTGCTGATAACCACCGGATTCCTCTGCAGCCCGAGTTCTCTGTTTGCGCAGGGGAGCGGGCAGATCCTTTACGTCGATCAGGATGTCAACGGTGTTGCAGGTCTCAGCTGGGCAGATGCTTTCAGTGATCTACAGCAGGCGCTTGCCGTCGCCTCCTCCGGTGACGAGATTCGGGTTGCGGGTGGTTTCTATTCTCCCGATCAAGGCGGTGGGCAATCAGCCGGAGATCCGGATTCTACATTTACCGTCGCCGATGGACTGGGGATTCGCGGTGGCTATGCCGGATCGGCAACCTCTTCGCCCGATTCCCGTGACCCATCCCTCTATCCGACCGTTCTCGATGGCAGGCTCCAGTCGATTCATGTCGCTTCCTACGGTGTCGATACGCCGTTCAGTGGTCTGAGTTCGGATCTGCCCTGTGCCACCATCCAGCATGCCATCGATCGTGCGCTGGAGACGGGGCTCGGAGTCATCCGTGTTCAGGCGGGCAATTATGCAGGGACCATCGAACTGGCCGACGGATTGGTGATCCAGGGAGGTTACGACACGAACTGGCAGTGGGGTGATTACCTCGATCCGGCCCACCGGGTCACTCTCAGTGGCGGAATCAACACCGATGGACAGGCAGTGACCATCATCGCGAAGGATTTGCTGGAAGGCTCTTTCCTGGTCGATCTGGAGATTTTCGGAGTGACGGCGAGCGGATCCGTCAACGGTGTGTCTCGTAGTTCTTATGGGATCCATGTTCGAGATTCGGTGCTCGATTTAACTCGTATCCGATTGGTGGCCGGTTCCGGTGCGCCGGGATTGACCGGCGATCCCGGTACCGATCTGACAGTAACGCCGGCGGCATCGGGGCAATCGGGAGGAGATGCCGACCAGTACTTCAGCCCCTGCGATGCGACATCGGCGGGGGCTGGTGGATTGGCGGGTGGCGGTGGTCCGAGCGGAGGGGGAAACGGAGGTACCGGTGGCACCATGGACAGTGACTGCTGTGGCACCATCCCGAATCCCTTCTGTGATGACTACGATGCGACTGCTGGTGATGCCGGCGCCGATGGTGCTGGCCCCTCCGGCTGGGGCAGCGGAGGTTCAGGTGGGGGTACCTGTAACCCGGGGGGGGACGGAGCACCTGGAGGTCCGGGAACTCCCGGAACCGGAGGAGCCGGATCAACTTCCGGCGGCAATCTCGTCGGCGATTACTGGGTCCCCTTCATCGGTTCTTCTGGCACCACTGGTAGCGCTGGCGGCGGCGGTGGTGGCGGTGGTGGTTCAGGAGGATGCGACACCGGAATCGACAGTCATGGCGCTGGAGGTGGTGGTGGCGGAGGGGGAGGGATTCCTTCTCCGGCAGCAGGTTCCGCAGGGCGCGGAGGGGGTTCGAGTTTTTGCCTGTTGGTGCTCGGAATTTCACAGGTGACGCTTTTCGATAGTGTCATCGTGCGCGGTGCCGGTGCGGTGGGAGGTACAGGGGGGCTCCCGGGTCCGGGACAACCGGGTGGCAACGGTGGATCGGGTGGCAATGCCGCCGGCAATGCCGATGGCGGTGGTGATGGCGGAGACGGAGGCGACGGCGGAGCCAGTGGCGGAGGCGGAGGGGGTTCTGGAGGAGACAGCCGGGCGGTCTGGAGCGAGTTTTCCGATGTGCTTGGAATCAGCGTTGTGGTGTCAGGAGGTGTCCCAGGTCCTGGCGGTGCTGGTGGCGGGTTGGCCGGTCTCGATCCGGTGACCTCGGGAACGCCAGGCGCACCAGGACAACTGTCCGATGGCATCGTCCATGTGGTACCGCTCGGCATCCCGGCAGCGCCACTCGATCGGGTGCGCCGGATTCTCTCGATAGTTGGAAATAACTGCATCATCGAAGGCTGCACCATCGAAGGGGCTACTTCCGACCTTCCGGGCTGCGGGATTCACGTCACAGGCGAAGACCTTCAGTTGATCGACTGCCTGATTCGTCAGCATGCGACGTCGGGGCAGGGATCGATCTTTGTTTCCGGTTCCGTCGATATGTTTGGATGTCGAATCGAGGATTGCATCTCCTCGAGCGGAACGGGTTTGACGGTTACACCGAGTGGCTCTGCTCGTATCGAGAACAGTTTGTTTGTCGGTAATGTGGCAGAGGTTCAGGCCGCGGCCATCCAGGTGGACGGAGCCGGATCTCTGACTCTGGTCGGTTGTACCGTGGTGGGAAATCAGGCCCAGCAACTGGGGGGGATCTTGATGGCCCATGCCGATGCGCTGATCGAGATCCACAATTGTGTCATCTGGGGCAACTATACCGCCTCGCTGGCAGCCCTTGACCTCCCTACCAGTGCCATCGTTTCTGACAATATCATCCAGGGTGGTTGGCCCGGGGCGAACCTGGATCAGGATCCACTGCTTCTCGACATTGGCGCAGGAGATGTGACTCCAGGACCTGGATCGCCCTGCATCGATGCCGGAGATGATAGCCAGGTGGTGGATTCTCTCGATCTGTATGGTCAGCCACGGATCGCCTGCCAAGCGGTCGATCTGGGAGCCGTCGAGCGACAGTTGTGTGGTGGGGGAACGGGCGTTCCGGAGCCATTTTTGCGCGGTGACTGCAACGATGATGGCAACCTGGATGT
>JBBWWE010000274.1:0-4675 GCA_050256595.1 Planctomycetota bacterium | reverse complement strand
GCCTCGAGAATGGTCTCGAAATTTGTGACTATCTTTTCCATCTCCTGATAGGTGAGGCCTTTCACCGGTCGGAAGTTGATGTTGGCATAATTTTTCTTCCAGTCCGTATCGGAAAGATCTATCCGGAAACCGTTATTGAAGGGAATTGCAATACTCAGGGTCGCCGTCAGCGCCACCAGTAACGCGACCGCTCGGTGCTCTAAAACGAGTGCGAGAAACTTGTCGTAACCACTTCTGAATCCTGAGAACCATGAGCCAATCCCCGGATCACCACCTCTGTAGATTCTGGCTGCCACCATCGGAACCAGTGTCAGGGAAACAAACAGACTCGCAACGATGGTCAGAGAAATCACGGTCCCAACGCTGGCCAGATGCTCTGTGAACTCGTTACGGTCGGAGATGAGAACCGGAAGAAAAACCACCACCGTGGTCAAGGTCGATGCAAAAACGGGAGTCGCCACTTCCATGGTTCCCTGAGTTGCCGCCGTTTTGGAGTCATCTCCCAGTCCGGCACGGCGAACGATCGACTCCACCACCACTACGGCGGTATCGACCAGCATCCCCACTCCCAGCATCAGTGCCAGGATGGTGACTACGTTGAGCTCCATCTCGAGCAGATGTAGCACAGCCAGCGCGAACAGTACCGAGATCGGAATCGCCATCCCTACCAGTAAGGTGGCGGAGATGCGTCGCAAGAACAGCAGCAGGATCATCACTGCCAGCCCGCCACCGATGATTCCTGCGTCGCGCAGCCGCGTCAATGAATCGACGATCATCTTGCCCTGGTCCTGCCAGACCAGCAGATCGATCCCTTCGAGTTGAGGATCGTTCGATATCTCCTCGACCTTATTACGTATGGCCCGACACACCTCTACCGTGTTGGCTCCCGATTCCTGGGCAATCTCCAGCGATACGGCATAGGCACCATTCAGATGTCTTCCCCAGCGGCGTTCCCCTTCGATCTTCTTGATCGTTGCAACCTGTCCGAGGCGCAATCCATTCGGGTTGACGGGTAACTGGGACAGTTGCTCGACATCCTCCATCGCACTGATGAGACGAAGCCGCCGAACCTTGCCATCTTTCCAGACTCTACCGATGGTGGCATCGATGTTGGAACCCTGGATCACCTCCGTGATCATCCACAGGGTCAATCCATGACGGTCCAGATCTTCCTTGCGCAGGCTGATCTTCACTTCCAGGGGAGAAACTCCATCGATCTCGACCTGCCCCACTCCTTCGATCCGTTCGATCGGACGCTGGATGCGGTTGACCAGCAAATCGTAGTTCTGCGACAGATCGACCCCATGAGCACTGATGCGACCTTCCATGATGGTATCGATTCCGGCACCCCAATTACTCGCGCGGATCCGGATTCGCTCGATGTCATCGACGGGTAGGACATCCATCGCACGGGCGAGACGCTCACGGATTTCCACCTTCACCGCCTCGATGTCAGTGCTGTAATCGAAGCGCAATGTCACCCGACCGTTGCCCTCGCGTGATTCACTCTCGATCTCGCGAACTCCCCTGAGCGTCGCCAGAGCTTCTTCCAGCGGCCTGACCACTTCGTTTTCGATCTGGATCGGAGAGGCATTGGGATAGGGGACGGACACATTGATTCTGGTTCGCTTGAAATCCGGGATGGCACTGAGAGGGATCTGCTGCATCGAAAGGATTCCGGCCAGCAACAAGATGATGTGGATGGTCAGGGTCGTGATGGGCCGATCAAGGCAGAATCGGACGAAACTCCTCAAGCCGACCTCCCCTCCTTGGAATCACGTTGCAGCAAACGATAGCCACTCGGGATCACCACAAGGGTCATCATCGTCGCAGCAGCCAAACCCCAGACTACCGTGATGGCGAGCGGTTTGCGCAATTCTGCTCCAGGGCCATAACCGAGCGCCAGAGGCAATAGCCCCAAGATGGTAGTGGCACTGGTGATAAGAATGGGTCGCAGTCTCTCGATACCCGCTTCGCGCGCCGCAGAAACTGGATCCTGGCCCGCTTCCTGCAATTGCTGAATCCTCGCGACGAAGATGATTCCGTTGTTGACGACGATTCCACACAACACGATCACGCCGATCATCGAGAGGACCCCCAGCGGAATTCCGGTGAATGCCATGGCAAAGATGGCTCCACAGATCCCCAGTGGAACGGTGAGGATAACGATGAAGGGAAGCTTCAAGGACTCGAAGGTGCTCGCCAGTACCAGGTAGACGATAAAGATCGCCAGCGCGAGTGCCTCGGCAAGGCTCTGAAGTGATTCTTTCATCTCTTGATTCTGGCCGGACATCTTCGCCACCGTTGTTGGCGATAGAAAACGTCCCTCGAGCGCGTGCTCGGCATCCACTGTCGCCGTTCCCAGATCGACTCCAGCGGTCCGTGCTGTCACCAGAACGGAACGTTCTCCCCCGACACGACGGATCTCCACGGGCCCCATCGCCTCTTCAAGACTACCGAGGGAAGCTATCCTCAGGGGTGCCTCGGCGCCCTCTCTCGGTAGAGCGACCGAATCCATCTCGGCATCTTCGATCGCCTTTTCCAGTGCTCCTCGCATCCGAACGCGAACATCGATGGGCTTCTCTGCATATCGATACTGGGTGGCGATCACACCGATTCCCTTGGCACGCAATCCGTCGGCGACCTGCCCGAGCGAGAGTCCATAGGCGGAGAGACGAACCGGATCGAGTCGGACATGGATCTCGGGTACCTGATCAGCCACCTGCGCCTTAACATCGAGCAGATTGGGAACCAACTTGAGGCGTTCCTCGATCGCCAGGGCAGAAGTACGAAGCACTTCCAGATCTTCATCGAAAACTTCGACCTCGATGGGATCACGGAAGGTAAAGAGCGATGGCCTGCCGAGGGTCACGGGGCAATCAGGTACTTTTGCAAACTCAACTTCGAGGCGCTCGATCACCAGCGCTTCTTGCTCACGGGTTGCCTCTTCGGTCAACGTCAAAGAAATGCGCGCGATATGTTCGCGCCGATCACCAGACTGCACCTCTCCCAGTACCGGAGCATCCCCAACAGTGGATGTCACCATCGATATGGGCAGACCTTCGACTTTGAGCTTCTCGACGGCCAACTCTAGCGAGGCGACCTTGCGGTCGGTCTCCTCCAGTGGCGTTCCTTCCGACAGTTCCACATCGAAATGGAACTGTCCCTGATACAGATCAGGCACCAACTCCGAGCCGAGTTGACTCGCCTGCGGGATCACCACAACACAGAGCATCACGGCAAGCACCGGTGCGACCCAGGAAACAGCAAGAACCTGATCAAGTATTCTGGCATAGAGACGCTGGGCAGCAGTCATCGCATGACTGAATGCTGCTGAAACGGGCCCCAGAATCCGGTCGATCCCATGAAAAAATCGAACGAACAAACCCGGTGAAGAACCCGCTCCATTGGCGATGACAGTCGGGATCACGGTGACCGCCACGAACAGGCTCACCAGCAACGAATACGTCACCGTCAGTGCCTGATCACGGAAGATCTCGCCACCGATCCCCTGAACAAAGATCAATGGCAAGAACACCGCAATGGTAGTGAGGGTCGAGGCGATGATTCCCCCCATCACTTGCCCGGTGCCCTCCACGACCGCCTGTTTCACCTCCATCCCCTTGTCCCGTAGACGCTGGATCGCTTCCAGCACGACGACGCTGTTATCGACGAGCATACCGATTCCAAGCGCAAGACCACCGAGAGAAAGAACGTTCATACTCACATCGGTCAGTTCCATCAAAAAGAAAGTGACCGCCACGGAGACGGGAATTGATAGAGCGATGGTCAGTGTGCTGAGCAGGTTTCGGAGAAACAGGTACAGAACCAATGCCGCCAGCAGTGCCCCCAGCAAAGCGGTCGACTTGACGCTGGCTATCGAATCTTCGATGAATCTTGCCTGATCACTGAGCACCTCGATCTTGCAACCGCTGAGGCTTCGATCTTGTTCCAGTTCATCGAGGCGAGCACGTACCCGCTGGGCAACGAAGACCGCATTGGCATCGCCTTCCTTGTACAGGTCCAGTTGAACAGCAGGTCGTCCATTGACACGGACCAGGATCTCATCGTCACGTGGAACAATCGCCACCGATCCGATGTCGCGAACCCTCAATGTTCCGGTCTCGCCATGTCGAACGATCACGTTCTCGATGTCCTCCATCGACCGGAACTCACGCACCGTTCGCAAGCGGTAGGCAGTCTGACGATCACGGATCTCTCCCCCGGATCGGTTCACGTTCTCCTGACCCAGTTTTCTGGCCACTTCCAGAACCGAAAGTGACAACACATCGAGTCGCTGTGAATCGAGTTCGACCAGCACCTCGTCCTCGGCCCCTCCGGTGACCCGCGCCGCGGCCACTCCGGTCACCGTCTCGAGACGACGCTTGATCCGTATTTCTGCGAGTTTTCGCAACTCAGGGACGGGCCGATTGCCGGATAACGACAGCCTCATCATCGGATCCAGGGAGGGGTCAAATCGGTAGACCAGCGGAGCCCGGGCATCATCGGGGAGATTGACGAGATCGAGTTTCTCGCGCACGTCCAGGCTTGCGCGCTGCATATCCGTGTCCCAGGTGAACTCCAGAACCACTTCGGAAACCCCGGCCCGGGAGTTACTGACATACCTCCTGAGCCCTTGCGTTACTCCTACCACTTCTTCGATGGGATCGGTGAC
>JBBWWE010000273.1:0-4017 GCA_050256595.1 Planctomycetota bacterium | reverse complement strand
CATCGCCGTCCATCGAGTCCCCGAACTGGTGCCTGAGTTTTGGTCGTAGCCCAGATCCTGCCATGGAACGTTTGGGACATCCTGCTCTCTTTGAAACTGAACGCTCAGTCCCAGAACCCCATCATCATCCGTCTCGCGCTTGATCCTCACGTTTCCGTACGCCAGAGGTATCGCCCATGCACGTAGCGCCGCATCATCGGCCGGAAGTTTCTCGGCTTGTTCGGCAGATCGCGGCTCGAAGGTGAACTTGACCCAGGGGATTTTTTTCTCTGCGATCCTGTCGGACGAAATCATCGCCACCGGCACCAGGATCACCACGGCCAGCACCCAGCAGATGGCGAGTTGACCGAGCCATGGTCTCAAGACCTGAGAAAACTTGGTTTCCATCGTCAGCCTCCATCAACACAGACGAGCAAAAATCACCTCGAAGGGGCCAGCACACCGCTCCCCTGCCGTTCGCTCCGGTTACAATAAGAGCATGATGACAAGCAAGTCCACAAACCTCCATCAAACAACCATCAGAGACTGGCATAAGTCTCTCGTCGACTTCTGTCGGGCCTGTTCATTGCTATCGCTGGTACTGCTCGGCCCCAATGCCCCTTTGCCAGCCGACCAACCGCAAGAGACCGCCACACCATCACAACTCATCGATCTTGCAACTGAACGAAAAGTGTTGCGCGAGATGATCATCGATGGTCGAGCACAGACGGCACTCGAGACAATCCAATCCCTGCAAACGACACACGCTTCCGATTCCGGATTGATGTTTCTCGCCGGAGAAGCCTACTACGCGCTCGAACAGCTGGAAGCAGCGGTGATGGCCTTCGAGACCGGCCTCAAGGTGGACCCCTCGAAAAAAGGACAGTTGTTCAATCTCGGCCGGGCGCTCCAGGCACTCGGACGAGACGAGCAGGCATTGGTGGTTTTCAACCGCATGCAAAAACGACCCGAGGATTCATTCCGGACACGTGGACTGTTCGGTGCCGGTCTGTCACGCTTGAATCTGGGCGAAGAGCAGATCGCCAGGGATCTGTTCGAGCGTTCACTGCAACTCGATCCGACCTTCGACCGAGCTCGTTATCGTCTCGCCCTGCTATTTTTGGACGATGATCCTGCTCGGTCGCTATCGATGCTCGCGGCGATCCTCGCAAGGGATCCGCTCCATCATGGCAGCGCCTACAACCGGGCACTGGCACTGCGGAACCTGGACAGAACAGAGCAAGCGGCGCAGGCGATGGCTCACTACCGGAAAATCCTCGACGGTCGCTCCCGGATCTCCTTGCTGAGAGAACGGTGGGCGGTGGCTCCGCTCGATCTTGAACTGATGCTTGAACTGGGTCGGGTGCACAGAGATCTGGGCGCCATCGCCGAGGCACTGAGGTGGTATTCGCGCGCTGGACTGAGCACCCCAACTGATCCACGGCCAGCGGTCGAATCGGTACGGACACTACTGGTTGCTGGAAAAAGAACCGAGGCGACCGAACTGGTGCGACAATTACGCGGCACTGCCGCTGCCGAACCCGCCGAGCAACTGCTCGAGAGTTCCAACCCTGCAGTTCCGGAATCGGAGCCTGACGCTGAAGATCGCTAGATGGGCCAGTGCTGCCGGGACGGTTCCTTGCGACGAATCTCGGTATTGACCTGGCGTT
The DNA here is from genome assembly GCA_050256595.1 of Planctomycetota bacterium. GTDB lineage: Bacteria > Planctomycetota > UBA8108 > UBA1146 > UBA1146 > UBA1146. Next base: position 2,368 of record JBBWWE010000273.1, on the reverse strand, counting down.
TGCCACTGGTGGCGATCAGCAAGATCAGCAGATATGCATAAAAGACCGCCATCCCAAAGACCACATACCCCGGTGGAATACTTTCGTAAGTGAAGGCCTGCTGCAGTCGATGCAACAATTCTCCATCTTTGGGAGCGCGCACCCACGCTAACAGTAACCACGACCCGAGCACGATGAGAAATAACCAGATATAGGTGCGAGATAGACGACGACCAATCGCTTCCCAGCGCGACATCTTGTAGGTCGGAGACAGCAGATCATTGCAAAGAACCTCGCGCCAATCCCCCTCCGACAACGGCTCATCCTGCAGCAAAGCCGGCACCATCAAGTGCACTTCGAGCATCCGCACTCGCATCCTCCATACATCGAAGTAGCGATACCGTCGCGCCTCGATATGAAGAAGTAAGTACAGAAGCAGACAACAGAAGGGCAATAACACGATGGAAACTTCACCGGATGAATAGGCCAGCGAAACGATCGCCATCGTCGAAACCACCGCCCAGTGACTGGTGGCATCCATTCGCTGACGCCAGACATTCGCGCGAGAAAGTTCGCCCCGGTAGAAGTGCGCCAGCACCTGCAGGTTCGAGGCGGGGAACCTCTGAATGAGAGTACTCGCGAATTCCTTGCCCCCGGCATCGTCGGTCATGGCGGATTCATCCGCAGATACCATGTCTTCCCCTTCAACTCGGCGATCGTTTCCCTGCGAGAAGACTGCCCATCGATGCCCTCATCGTCAAGGGTGGGGTTGCCCCGGGACCCACCACGAGACAGACTCGGCCTGTCCCCGAGAGGAGACCCGGTGACCACCAGATTCGCAACAACGGCGCTAGTCCTTGCTCTGCTGCTGTTGACCACCCCGCTGGTGGCCGAGCAGATCGACTGGCCGATGCGTCCCGAAATCTCGCCGGACGGCTCCAGGATCGCCTTCACCTGGGAAGGATCCATCTGGGTCGCCTCCAGCGACGGAGGCCGTGCTCGTCGGCTCACCGACCATCCGGCGTGGGAATCGAGGCCTCGCTGGAGTCCCGATGGAAGTTCCATCGTGTTCGCATCGGCCCGCAAAGGGAGTAGCGATCTGTGGCAGATCGATGCCGAGGGTGGAGTCCCCAGACGCCTGAGTTACTGGAGTGGCACCGATTTACCCTGCGACTGGTTCCCCGACGGCGAACAGATGGTCTTCTACAGCGACCGCGTCGACGGTTGGAAATACGGTTCTCGTCTGTACCGGATGACGGTTCCCGCTGAAGGTGAAGAACCGGGTCAACCGGTCCGCATCACCCTGGCTTCGGCTTCGGCGGCACGCGTCTCCCCCGATGGCAAACGACTACTGGTGATGCGAGAGGGAACTTCATGGACTCGTCAGGGGTATGTCGGTTCCCAGGCCGCCCAGGTATGGCTGTATCACCTCGAGACCGGTGACTGGAAACAGCTCACTCCGGATGGAATCCCGCACTCTTCACCGATCTGGATCGATAACGATCGGTTTCTACTCATCGAGGACATCGATGGACGCGGGCAACTGGTCGAACGCGATCTCGCCAATCAGCAGCGTCACATCTGGACCAGTTTCCAGGACGATTCGGTGCGGTTCCCATCGGTCAGTGATGATGGCAACCGGGTCGTCTTTGAACAGGGGTTCAACATCTGGCGACTCGACCGAGCCGCTGGCAACATCGTTCCCATCGAACTGACGGTAGCCGAGGATCTGCCACCGCTGGGAATCGAGGATCTGCGTTACTCGTCAGCGACCGCCGCGTCATTGTCCGAGGACGGCAAGATGGTCGCCCTCGCCTGCCAGGGCGACATCCTGGTACTGCGCACCGAAAAAGGACTTCCCGCCCGGCGAGTGGTCGACGATACCAGCCGTGACGACGATCCGGTTTGGTTGCCCGGTGGCGAGAAACTACTGTTCGTCAGTCGTCGCAGCGGTATCGAGGATCTCTACACAGTACACAGCACCGAAACAGGCGAACCGAGACTCGATCGCTGTCTGACCACCGAGGTGCAGCGTTTGCCCGGGCCTGAAGGGCGCCGTAGATCCCCGCTGCTCGATCCTGCCGGGAAGAGGATTGCCTTCACCCAGGGAGATGGAGATCTGGCCATCCAGAATCTCGATGGCACCGAGCACAAGATTCTACACACCGGCTGGTCACCCCCCTGGTACGCGTGGTCCCCGGACGGAAAGTGGATCGCGTACTCGACACTCGACAATGATTTCAACAGTGATGTGTGGTTGGTTCCTACCGATGGAACGAGAGCTCCCTTCAACCTCAGCGCCAATCCGCGCCCCGATCGATCTCCGGCATGGAGTCCCGACGGGCGCAAACTGTGCTTCGTCTCCCAGCGTGATGAACAAGGAGGGGAT
>JBBWWE010000272.1:0-1723 GCA_050256595.1 Planctomycetota bacterium | reverse complement strand
GGTGGACACCCCACCTTGACGAAGAGATCTGAAGCTTTCTCCTGAACCATCCGGCGCAGCATTTCGTGGAATTCCATGTCGTCTCCCGGGAGATTCGCGGGTTGAGGGCCCCCATCGGGGCGCGGATCTTCCCCAGAATATTACGATGATGTGGCCAATTGCGCCGATGAAGGGCGGCAGACCCCTCAGGAGGGTGGATGCTGCTCATTGAGCAGTACCCATAGCCGTTCCAGCAGTTCTTTCAGGCCCTGCCCGGTCACCCCCGAGATCAGAGCCACTTTTTCGCCGAGCCGCTGTTCGAGGCGCTCGCGCATGTCCCTGGCCACATCTGGAGCGAGCAGATCGCACTTGTTGAGAGCGGTGACCATGCACCGGGAAGCCAGTTCCTCGGAATGGGCCCTGACCTCACCACGGATGACGGCATGATCCTCGACCAGACCATCGACATCCCGTTCGTGTGGATCGAGCAGATGCACCATCACGCGGGTCCGTTCCAGGTGCCTGAGGAATGCTATTCCCAGTCCCACCCCCCGGGACGCTCCCTCGATGAGTCCGGGAATGTCCGCCACCACGATGCGACGGAACCGATCGAGTTCGGCAATTCCCAGATGCGGTCTCAAGGTCGTGAACGGGTAATCGGCAATCTTCGGATGGGCACTGGATACCCTCGACAGGAAAGTGCTCTTGCCCGCATTGGGCAGTCCCAGCATTCCGACATCGGCAATCAGTTTCAGTTCCAGATCGAAGTGGCACACCTGACCCGGTTCACCTGGCGTGAACTCTCTGGGAGCCTGATGAGTCGAGGTTGCAAACCCCTGATTACCACGACCTCCAGCGCCGCCCCTTGCGGCGATGAACTGCTGATTCTCTTCGGTGAGATCGACGATCAGCGAAGAGTCTTCGGAATCGAACACCGAAGTCCCGATAGGAATCTTCAAGATGAGATCAGTACCTCCACGACCGGTCATGTTCTTGCCGGTGCCCTGGCGACCCGATTGTGCCTTGTGAACCGGTTTGCCCTTGAAATCGAGCAGCGTTTGCACATGAAGATCGGCATGCAAGATCACGTGTCCGCCGCGACCTCCGTCTCCTCCATCGGGGCCACCGCGCGGGACGTACTTCTCCCGGCGAAAGGAGACGCAACCGTCCCCTCCCTTACCAGCTATGAGGTGGAGTTTCGCTTCATCGATGAATCGGATGGACACGGGAATACCAGGGGGTCTGGAGATCTAGGGGGTCACAGGATCGATGTGGACGCGGCTGCGTGTGCCGTACCGAACCACACCATCAGCCAGCGCGAACAGGGTGTAATCCCTGCCCATACCGACATTTTGCCCTGGATGGAACTTGGTCCCGCACTGGCGGACGAGAATATTGCCCGCGATGACCGATTCGCCACCGAACTTCTTCACACCACGATTCTGAGCGTTGGAATCGCGCCCGTTGCGCGAAGCACCTTGGCCCTTCTTATGTGCCATCTGACCTCACTCCTGTCGATGACTCCGGCAAACGGAGTCCTGTTTTATCCCGCGATCTTATCGATGCGGACCTTGGTGTAACGTTGACGATGTCCCCGACGGCTATGCGAATTCTTGCGCCGTCTGAACCGATGGAAGATCACCTTGGGACCCTTTGCCTCACCGAGCACTTCTGCTTCTACCTGAGCACCATCGACCAGTGGGGTGCCACAAACAAACTCTCCGGGACCAGACTCGATGGCCAG
>JBBWWE010000271.1:0-4123 GCA_050256595.1 Planctomycetota bacterium | reverse complement strand
CCAGAAGTTTTTTTCGTTCCATTCCCTGCCTCCGTCTGCATCTGTCGCATGAGTTTGTCGATTTATTCCGTTGTCATCAAGACGGGGCTCTCGACGGAGCGCTCCTGTCGAGCAAAAATGCCCCCCGAGGAAGGAACACCCGATGAAGATCGATGCCCACCAGCACTTCTGGCGCCACGATCCTGCCATCCACACCTGGATGGATGATCGAATGGACGCGCTGCGTCAGGATTACCTTCCCGAACATCTGAGTCCGCAACTCGAAAGCGAGGGGATCTCCGGGTGCGTGGCAGTCCAGGCGGCCTCCTCCACCGACGAGAACAACTTCCTGCTCGAACTCGCCGATCACAACCCATGGATCCTCGGTGTCGTCGGATGGGTCGATCTGCAATCTCCAGGACTCTCCGAGCAACTCGATCGCTGGTGTCCGCATCCTCGAGCGGTCGGTGTGCGTCACATCGTCCAGGATGAGCCGGACGATCGTTTTCTCGATGGTGAGGCGTTCCGCCAGGGGGTTCGATCACTGGCAAGCCGTGGACAAACTTATGATCTGCTCATCTACGAGCGCCAGTTGCCCGCCGCCATCGACTTCGTCCAGGCGATCCCGGATGTTCCGATGGTTCTCGATCACATCGCCAAGCCACGCATAGCAGACGGAGTGCTGGAACCATGGACGAGTCAGATCAGAGAACTCGCCCTCGCTCCGAATCTGATGTGCAAACTCTCCGGCATGGTGACCGAGGCCAACTGGCTCGACTGGACGCCGAGCGATCTGGCTCCCTACATCGAAACCGTCATCGAAGCGTTCGGACCGCAGCGGTTGATGTTCGGCAGTGACTGGCCGGTGTGCCGATTGGCCGCGGAATACCCGCAGGTAAAAGGCCTCATCGAACCGTTCCTTGCCACCCTTTCGGATACGGATCGAGCCGCCATCGAGGGTGACAACGCCCGCGATTTTTACGGTCTCGGAGTGGGTAAGTGATCAGGGACAGGCCGCCTGATCGACACAGTCGAGGGCATCCGCGGTCGGATCCTCTCCACAGGCGGGGAACGGAGCCGGAGGTTCGGCACCCCCGCTGAACAGGAATGTCAGCAGGTACACCGGATCGGAGATATCGATGGAACCGTCATCGTTGGCATCGAGCGCATCGAGACAATCGGCGCTACCTCCCCCGAACTGATAACTCAGCATCCCCACCGCATCGGAGATATCGATCTGCCCACCGCCATTGGCATCGGAGCGGACGAACAGTTCAACGGGATCATCGACGAAGATCCCCGCAGCGTCAGGGCCTCCCAGTGCCGCGATCGCATCATCTCCCATCAGGCCATCGACGATGGCAATGGCGCCGCATCTCACCAGCGAAACATCGCTATCAGGGCCATCGTCGCTGATCATCCAGACCGGATTACCACTGCCTAGCGCGTAGAGCCAGTCAGGCGCACCGAGCTGGTCATCACCCATGACCTTGACGCCGTTGACGAACACCGCCGAGGTGTTGTTCTGGTAGTCGACCCGATCGACGATCCGAACCCATTCACCCAGATTCCACGAACCGGGTGCGAAATAGCCATCTCCGGAGCTCCACAAAGAGCCATCTCCACAGCGCATGAAGAACTCCGCGTCGTTGGTGTTGCTGGCATTGCCCTGCCACAGCGCCTGCAGTCCGGTCTGCGAGGTGTCGAGGAACACATCGAAGATCAGCGTGAAGTGGAACACATCACAGCAACCCCCACCGCCATTGCCGGGGGCGTTGACGAAGTTCTCGAGACCACGACCGGTTCCATAGACATTGTCGAGCCAGATGTAATCGACCGGCTCGCCGTCGATATGTGGTACCTCGATGCCATCACTGGTACCGGTCCCCCATTCGACTCCTTCGATCATGCCGCGCGGAGTCAAAGTAGACGGACCAAGGCTCGGCTCCAGATCCACGTCATCGGCAGGAGATGCATCGCCGAATCGCCACTCCGATGTGAACTCGGTCGGGTACTCCTGGTCGGTGGTGAAACTCCACGTCGGTCCGGAAAAAACCGCCGCTCCGACCCTGTAATCGATGCGCCAGTAATAGGCGGTCAGTATTTCGAGTGCCCCGGGATCATGAGTGGTAGCGGTCTGATTGCCGAGAAAGTCGCTGGCACCGAGGACCGGATTCAATCCGAGATAAACATCATAGGAATCAGCAGGATCACAGGGAAACCACTGGAGAACTGGCGTGAAACTGACGTACTGACCTCCGTCAGCAGGGATGGGTGCCATCGCTCCGGCACTCGAGTTGCCGACCTCGAAGGAAATCTCCTCGGACCAGTCACTCCAACCGAGGCTGCGATCCCGGTAGCGCACACGCCAGTATGCGGTGGCGCAGCCCGGCAGTGCCGTCTGCAAGACCGTGTGTGTCATATCGGAGTCGGTCACCGTATCGATGCTGATTCCTGGATCTACGTTTGGTGTCCGGTACCAGTTCTGGAAGCGGCGCCACTCATCGACAACCGGATTGCTGTAGTCGCCCGAGGTCATCGTTACCTGCCACTGACTCTCGATATGGAAATCCCCCTCCGCATCGAAGTAGGGCGCTGCGGTCAGAAGAACGTTGTCTCCCGAAACATCTCCCGATCCGGGCCCCGGAGAAAGTGGCACGGGAGTCTCGGGAGCGATGTTGTAGCGCCACACCTGGATGTCATCGATCACCTCGTTGTCGCGGAAGATGTAATCGTTGCCACGACTGACGCGACGTAAGCGGAAACTGGGATCTGCCCCCGCCTCGATATCCATCATCACGAAACCCCATTCGGGAACGCTGTATTCGAACTCCTCGTAATCGGCGTTGGGATAGAGGCCCCAGTAGTCGAGCGATCCCATGGCACTGGCCACGTTCACCATCGTGTGCTGGTGATCCCGGCTCTGGCCACGCGAATAGCCATGGGTGTGCCCGAAGAAATGAATCGAGGGTTTCCCGGTCGTGGTGGTGAACTGTTCGACCATGGAGACGATCTGGGTGCTGAAGAAGGTTTCGCCGGGAGTCCAGATTTCAGACTTGTGGGGATGGTGGAACTGGGCGAAGACGAAATCGATGCGATCGTCGAGGGCGGCATCCTCCAGCACCACAGCGAGCCAGTCGAGTTGTTCCTGGATCCGGTAGCCCGAGTTGGTATCGAGGGTGATCACACGGACATTCTGATGATCGAGGTAATGCCAGTGGTCCTCGTAACCCGGTGTTCCGTTGCTAGGTAGATGCATGTAGTCGAAGTAGAACTGCGCGTCCGCCTCATGATTTCCGAGCGCCGGAATTAACGGCACATGCCGATACAGATTCTGCGCCTGCCCGAAGAAATGATCTTGCCAGTGGCTGTGATTCGATCCGGTCGAGACCAGATCGCCGGGCACCAGTGAAAACTGACGCTCTCGTCGATCGGAACACCATATTGCAGGGCACAAAATGAGATCACCCCCTCATTGATCACTTCCTCGTGCTTGATTCCGTTGCTGCCGTTCTGGGAATCAGAGTAGGCGATGAACTGGAAGGGGGTCTCCGCTGTCAAGGAAGGCGGTGTCGTGAAGAAATGAATGGGGCTAATGATGCTGCCGCTGATGGTGCGATAGTAGTAACGGGTTGCCGACGATAGCCCACTCAACTCCACATGATGGATGAAGGCACCCCCACCACTCGCAACGCTGGTACCCGAAGCACTCAGTCCGAGGGCGCTGCTGAGGCCATATTCCACCTGACTCTGACTGCTTCCCTGTGTCTCCCAGCCAACCACCATCGAAGTGGGCGTTGGCGATTGCAGATACGGCGCAACCAGCAAATCAGCAACCTGTGCCACAACGGGAGTCCCGCCGATCAGTGTACAGGCGATGCAAAACAGCAGAGAGAGTGCCAGGACTCTCATGCGAAATCCTCTCAGAGATGGATTCGAGAAACCGAATTGTTGCCATCTCGATTCTCGATCCGACTGCACCGATTGTAGCAATTCAGATCAATCTTGCCCGAGGTTCAATTTTCCCCATCTCACCCGGAGGAGTCAACTGCCAAGAACCAACATCCGCCAATCTCTTCCCCTTCTCCCCGGCATACGCGACAATCTTGATTCGAGAAGGTTATCCTTGAAAACACAGTCGGCC
>JBBWWE010000270.1:0-4843 GCA_050256595.1 Planctomycetota bacterium | reverse complement strand
ATCGGTGTCACGGAAGCGTGGCATCCACCGGTAGACTTCTTGCACGGCTCTGTTGTCCATGCGAGCCAGTCGTAGATAGCCGAGGTTGTCGTCGAGCAGGCGGCTTTCGCTGCGCGGCCACTCCCCGTAGGTGGGTTTCCGATCGGTCGGTTTGAGTTCGAGTGTGCGGGTCTTCTTGCCATCTATCGAAACCAGTTCCACTGCGAAGGGACGATGCATCTTCCTCTCGATATCGCTGAATCCACCGACACCGTCGATTCGACGCCATATCGATACCTCTCGCAGCAGCCCCACGGCGCGGCGGCGGATCAACTGTGGACTTCCTGCGGCGATGAAGGGAATCCATTCTTCGATGCACTCCTCGATGGGGCGTCCATCGAGAGAGACGACGTACGGATACTTCGGATCGAGCAGGGCGCTTCGGTCCGATCGGTAGGCGACCACCTTTCCATCGATATCCCCGAGCAGGAAGGGGATGAACGGCTCACCCTCTCCGAGGCGAAAGTTGCTGCTGCGGACATCGGCATGGCCATCGCCGAATTGCATCAGCACCCGTTGCAGGATCATGACCAGATCGACCGGGGGCATCCGTGTGGGCAGGCCGCGTGAATAGTGCCGATGCACCTCTTGCTCGATCGCCTCATCGAGATCGATCCCCTTGAGGTGCAGGTAGGCGAACTGATCCCTGAGTGCGGCCCTGAAGGAGGCGATCTCTTGCTCGACCTGTTTCTTCGACAGCCATGAGGGAGAGGGTCGCAGTGGAGTTGGCTGCCGGTTTCCATCAGCACGCAGTTTTTGGCGCTTGCCGCGGGTATTGGGGATTCCTTCGAGCACGATCTCTGCCGCCGCCTCGACCGGTTTCAAGCGCAGCGTGACGGTATCTGCCAGCTCATGGCCCAGCAGTGCCATCGCTTCCATCAAATCCTCGGCGAATCGTTTCTGAAACTGGCCGGGCCACTGCTTGCGGCATTTCGCGAGGATCTTTTCAACCTGGACACCGTCGATTTCCACGGGGATATACCACTTCTCGCCGATTCGTACCTGCGGTTGCTGCTCGAGCCAGCGGATCGCATCGAAGGGAGACGCTTTGGTCGGATGATCTTGGCCAAGGATCGAGGGCGTTGCGAAGAGGTTGAACAGTAGCAGCAACAACAGCGTCGAACGAAACATCAATGTCCTTCTGTTGCGTCAGTGGGCAGTGCCGAGAGATCAACTCGGCGGAACTCGACAGGAGCCCCTTCGGCCTGGATGGCGATCTGTCCACTACTGGCGCTGCAGTTGAAGCCAAAGTTGACCAGTTCTCCGTTGAGCCATACGTGGATGGTGTCTGCCCGGCACTGGATCACCATGCGGTTCCATTCGCCGGCCGGGTTCTCCGAACCATCGGTGAGGTTGAGGATTCGCCGACTCTTGCCCTCGTCGACGCCCCACTTCTCGGCGGGACCGCGGCGGGCGATCATGTCGTCGACGTGGATGTCCTCGCCGATGCACCAGAAGTCGCCAGCATTGCCGGCATACAGCTGGCACTCGATCGACTGCGGAAACATCGAGTAGAGCCGTCGCGGAGTCGATGCGTGTACCAGGACTCCGCAGTTGCCCGGTTTCCCGGCCCAGCGGTATTCCACCACCAACTGGTACTCACTGTAGGACTGTTCGGTGATCAGGTGGCCTTGTGGGGTGCCCATGCTGACCAGCATGCCGTCTCGAGCCACAAACGATGGGGCGACCTCCTTGCCACCATCGGCGGCAGGGACATCGGCGTACCAGCCGCCGAGATCCGTTCCATTGAACAGCGGGATCGGTGCTGGTTGTCCGGAATTGCGAGCGGTGAGAGATTCACACGAACAAAGCAGCAGGCACGCACAGGTGGCCAGCCACACGAGGATTGGGGAGTGGTTGTTCATGACCTCATGGTAGACGAGGGCTCCGGGTCTACCAACGATTATGCAGGCAGCGGCATCGTCTGTTCGAGGGCGAGGAATTGTTTCCAGGCACGCCTGAAGGCGCGCCTCGCCAGACGCACGGAACGCAACAAGGATGCACTGACTTGCCCATCTCGACACGCCCGATGGTATTCGCGCAGTTTCTGGGACCAGCGGGTCAGATTCCTGTCGACCTGCAATCGGGCAGACTCGATGCGCTGGCTCCAGTCCTCGTTGGTCTCGGAAACAATCTGCGACAGTGATGTTTCGTATCTCTCCGTCTGCCGTTCGAACCTCTTGCGCCATTGAATCGGAGCTTCGGTTCTCTTCAGTTTACTGGTCAAGCCAAGATGGTTTCCTGTCCAGATGGCCCACTTGGCCGGATCGAAGTGGTACCAGCGCAGACCATTGCGGTAATCCGCAGGAAAGGTGTGATGGAAGTTGTGATATCCCTCACCGAAGGTGAGATAGGCGCAAATCCATGAATCTTTTGAAGTGTTGTTCTTCGACCAGGGCTGAGTTCCCAGGATGTGGCACAAACTGTTGATGCAGAAGGTCGCCTGGTGAGTGAAGACGATGCGAGCCAGACCGGCAAACAGCAACATTCCCCACGGATGGCCGATGAGAAGGCCCAGCCCCAGAGGTAGACCGACGTTGACGACCAGTGCGATGGCCCAGTACCACTTATGCTGCCAGACAACCAGTGGGTCGGCCTTCAGATCGGGCACGTTACTCAGATCGTCGGCCCGGTCGTTGTCGTGGAAGATCCATTTCATGTGAGCCCACCAGAAGCCTCGAGTGGCATCGTATGGATCACCTTCGTGGTCGGTGTGTTGATGATGGCGACGGTGGGCGGCAGCCCAAACGATGGCGGAGTTCTGCAGCGCAGATGCTCCCGCTATCAGGGACAGGAAACGCCACAACGGGGAGCCTTCGTAGGACCTGTGGGCAAACAACCGATGGTAGCCGATGGTGATTCCCAGTCCGGAGAAGATCCACAGCGTGAATGCCGAGGCCCACAACGCCCAGTGGCTGCCCGAGTACCACAGGTAGAGCGGGATCAACGCCGCCGCCACAAATGGGCTGAGGCTCAAAAAGAGGGTGTTGACCCACAAGATCGGTCCGTCATCCCGATCGCGGGGTGCTGCATGGTCAGTCATTGGGCTCCGTGTTCGGTGTCCTGGGCGTGCCCCTATTTGGCCCTGTCCGGGCCGGGAATACAAGCCTTGTTGGTGTTGTTTCCGATTTTGGCGACTGCCAGGGGCTCATAACCACCCCTTCACGCCAGTAGCGCCTCGATCACCTTGCCGTGGACATCGGTGAGGCGGTAGCGGCGGCCCTGGAACTTGTAGGTCAGTCGTTCGTGGTCGATTCCCAGGATGTGCAGGATCGTCGCCTGGAGATCGTGCACATCGATGGCGTCCTCGGTGATGTTATAGCCGAGGTCGTCGGTCGAGCCGTAGGTGAGCCCCTCTTTCACTCCTCCGCCGGCCATCCACATGGTGAAGCAACGAGGATGGTGGTCGCGACCGAATCCCTGGGGAGTCAGTTTGCCCTGGCAATAACTGGTTCGACCGAACTCACCTCCCCAGATGACGAGTGTGTCATCGAGCAGACCCCTGCGTTCCAGATCGACCACCAGTGCCGCAGAAGCCTGATCCGTTTCGCGACACTGGGTACGCAGGGCGCCAGGTAAGTTGCCGTGTTGATCCCAGCCCTGATGGAATAGTTGGGTGAAGCGAACACCTCGCTCGGCGAGCCGACGCGCCAGGATACAGTTATTGGCGTAGGTTCCCGGGGTTCTGGAATCGGGTCCGTACAGTTCGAAAGTCTCTTCCGGTTCGTCGGATAGATCCGCCACCTCGGGGACCGAGGTCTGCATGCGCCAGGCGAGTTCGTTCCGGGTATTGGCAGAGATAATATCGGGATTGTTTTCTTCATCTTGAAACCGGTGCAACTCGAGCAGGGCATCGAGCATCCGACGACGCATCGGGCGAGAGAGCCCATCGGGGTCCTTCAAAAACAAGACCGGGTCCTTGCCGGGGCGGAACTGGATGCCCTGGTGTTCAGAAGGAAGAAATCCGGCGCCCCAGAGGCGTGCGTAGAGCGGTTGTCCCGACTTGTTCTGCGTGACCATGGCGATGCTCGCCGGTAGATCTGGATTGCCTGCTCCCAGTCCATACGAGAGCCAGGCACCGATGGAAGGTCTGCCGGCGATCTCCGAACCGGTCTGGACGAAAGTGATGGCCGGATCGTGATTGATGGCTTCGGTGTACACCGAGCGGATGATCGAGATCTCATCGACCATCTTGGCCATGTGCGGGAACAGCTCGGAGACCCAGGCGCCGGACTGGCCGTACTGCTTGAAGTCGTAGATCGATGGGGCAATCGGAAACCGCTTCTGCCCGGAGGTCATCGTCGTGAACCGCTGTCCATCAATGACCGAAGGCGGCAGGTCTTCGTCGTACATCTCCCGCAAGCGCGGCTTGTAGTCGAACGAATCGATCTGGGAAGGGGCACCCGCCATGATCAGGTGGATCACTCGTTTGGCCTTGGGCCGGAAGTGCGGGGCGGATAGCACCGGGCCCTCGCCGTTGCTTGCGAAGAGTTCGGGTTCAAGCAGGGAGGCCAGGGCCACCGTTCCCAGCCCCTGGGAGGCGCGTCCCAGGAGGGCGCGTCGGGTCAGGCGCTTGTGCCGTTCGCTGAGCGGGTGAGGATCAACCACGGGTGATCACCTCATCGAGATTCAAGAGCAGCAGTGAAAAGTGTGTCCAGGCAGCGAGTTCCCTCGCGTCCATCGTTGCCGGAGGAGGTGAGTTGCCCATCCCGATCAAGAGCTTCGCCTGCCCCTCCTGGTCCTTGAACAGGGCGAGTTGGGACTCGATCGCCTGGAGCAGGATGGCCTGCTCTTTCACGGTGGG
>JBBWWE010000269.1:0-2664 GCA_050256595.1 Planctomycetota bacterium | reverse complement strand
TCTCGACAACGATGGTCACCTCGACATCACTGTCATCAACGAGGATACCGCTGATGTCCGTTGTTACCTCAATCAGGGCAACGGTAGTGGTTTGTTCGGTCAGATGGTCACCCCGGTCAGTTCGGTTAACTTGCAGGCCAGCCCCAATGAGCCGGCAGATTTCAATCGCGATGGAAATGTCGACCTGGTGGTGTGCAATATCGCGATGGATACGGTTTCGATCCTGCTTGGTAACGGTGATGGAACCTTCCAGCCTCAGCAACAGATCAACGTCGGTCTCGCCCCTCGCGGCGTCGCGGTTCTCGATGTCGATGGCGATGGCGACATGGATGTGGTGAACACCAACTACGGTAACGGCAATCTCTCGATCCTGACCAACATTGGCAATGCCAGTGGCGTTTTCACGGGTCCCAGTTTCTTTGAAGGTGGTGGTTCCGGGGAGCGATCGCTGGCCACGGGAGACATGAATGGAGATGGTCTACTCGACCTGGTGATCGGCATGATCAACAGTGGCGAGATCGTCATCAATCTCAATAACGGTAACGGTACTTTCACCGAGTCGGACAGCGAGCCGGCGGTGAGTGGAACCTGGATGCTGGCACTGGGAGATCTCAACGGCGATGGCAATCTAGACATCACCAGCGTCAACGCGAGCCAGGATAATGGCACCATCAACTTCGGAAATGGAGATGGCACCATCTCTTCACCGGATGTGTATCCCGCTGACAATTTCCCGCTAGCGACCGATGTGGGCGACATGGATGGCGATGGCGATCTCGACTGGGTCATCTCCTGCTACCTGGGAGATTGGTACTTCTATGTCAATGACGGTAACGGCAACTTCACCTTCCAGGAGGAGATCTTCGCTCCGGTGGCGGCCAGTTGTGCCGTCATGATGGATGTCGATAACGATGGTGATCTCGATCTGACTCTGATCGATGAACTGGCCGACGTGGTCATCATTTTACAGCAGGAGGGTTTGGTATTGCCGGACTTCATCCGTGGCGATGCATCCTGGGATGGCGAAATCAACATCGCCGATGCCGTGATGATGCTGACAGTTCTTTTCGGTGGCGGTTGTGGGACGATCTGCGACTGCCCGGATGCTCTCGATGCCAATGACGATTCTGCCAACGACATCTCCGATCCGATCTACGTGCTGATGTATCTGTTCTCGAACGGAAATCCGCCACCGCCGCCGTTCCCCGCCTGTGGCACGGATCCGACTACCGACTCGCTGGATTGTCTAAATCAGTTGCCCTGTCAGTAGCGAGCGATGGTTCGATGGTGGAGGTGCAACTTTCTGTCGATTACCCTCCGGTAGGTACGGGGGGAGAGTTCTTTACTTGAAAGTTCAGCGATCCAACCATCTGGACATGAATTTTCGGCGATGCTTATGCTCATCCATTTTCTTAATTGTGATACTCAATCTCTTTGCTGCCGGTTCGCTTCCGGCCCAATCCCCTGGTGATGACCAAAATCCTGATCCAGAGATTTCTACATTTCCCGAACGACTGTCGTCGATGCACCGGAGGATCGGTGATCGGGTTCTCGACCTCAGCGACCGGATCGATAACTTTTTCGGTGACCCTCGTCTCGATGAAGATGCGGGAGAGACTCGATACCGGGTGAGAACCGAGTTACGACTGCTGGAGGGGGGAGAAACCGATTTCCGGATGCGGGTTCGGGGTCACGCGGTACTGCCCAACACCAGGAAGAGGTTAGGCCTGTTCCTGGAGTCCTTTCGTAGCGATTTCTTGACCGACCTGGGAGATCTGCTGGGGGATCCGGCACAAGAGGGTGAACAGCAGTCTCTCTTACCCGCAGAAGATGTATCGGGACTGAGAGCAGCGCTTTTCGGTAATGACCGCGGACACCTGTCGCTCGATGGCGGGGTCAAGCTCTCGAGCGATCCCCAGGCGCGGGTACGACTGCGCTGGCGCGAAGATCACGAGCTGGGAGATGTCTGGAGTTTGCGTTTCATCCAGAGTCTGGAGTACCGGGGCGAGATCGGTTACGGCGAGCGCACACAACTGCGCTTCGAGCGAGCCGTCGATCAACGCTTGCTGCGTTTCGGTATCGAGGGAGTCTGGTTCGAGCAACAGGATTTCGAGGCGCTGCTGGTCACCAGTTACTTCCTTCCGCTGGATGAGCGCACTGTATTGAAGATCTCCAGTGATATCCGCGGAGTGATAGGAGACGACCCTGAGAGTACCGGGGTTGGCCTGGGTCTTGGTTTACGCCGTCGGCTCCATGAAGACTGGCTTTTTGGTGAGATCGCGCCGCGGGTTTTCTATCCCGACAACTCGATTCACGGTAGTGACATCTCGGTGCAACTGGTCTTTGAGGTGATCTTCGGTCGTTGAGTCTCCAGGGTGGAAGAGACCTGCCACCATGAGTACTCTCTGGCCATCGAAAGGGGGCTGAGATGCTCCGTGGAGAGTCCAATTCCAGTCAGACCCGAAACGGTCTGATGGCGATGACACTGGTGGGTCTGGGTTGTGGATCGCTGGTGTACTTCGGTAACCCGGGAAACATGGGAATCTGCGGCGCCTGTTTCCTGCGCGACAGTGCCGGAGCGTTGCGTTTATTCGGCGACCCGACCCAGTTGCACTACTTGCGCCCGGAAGTGCTGGGCATCGTGTTCGGCGCTCTCTTGTGGAT
>JBBWWE010000268.1:0-3386 GCA_050256595.1 Planctomycetota bacterium | reverse complement strand
AGCCTCTGTGGTCACTGCAGTCCTCCACAGGTAAACCCGTCGCAGAGATGGCATTCGTTCCAGCAGGCCCAGGCAATCATCGGTCACTGCAGTACCGAACAGGTTGAGCACCGTCAGATCGGGCAAACTCGCAAGAATCGCCACGTCATCATCCGTGATCGCCGTCTCCGACAGATTGAGAACTCTCAGTTTGCTGAAGCGCCACAAACCGGTGATCGAGGCACCGGTCACGGCAGTCCCTGCCAGATCGAGTCGGGTCAGGACCTGCTCCAATCCCTTCAGCAATTTCACGCTTTCATCGGTAGCTTGCTTGCGCAGTAACCGGAACACCGCCTCATGGGCATCATCGATCTGTGACACGGGAGCAACACGAACACCGATACCTCTGAGTGCTTCGAGAGCCTTGCTGATGTTCGCCCGAACCGCGTCATCGGAGACGTTAATTCTGGGAAGATCGGGTAGTTTCCCCGGAGTCAATTCCCGGCGAGTAGGACGCTGTTTGACCGCTTCGGAATCGACGACAGGGTCGGAGATCTCCGGGTCAGGCCAGTGTGCCCCCGACTCGATCCAGCTCTTCAACGCAGCAACATCCTCTTCTGAAAGTCGGTCCCCCTCCGGCGGCATTCGATCTTCATCGGCGTCGGCAAGGGTGAGGCGCATGATCAGTTCGCTCTCATCGACATCTCCCGGGACGATGGTCGGGAACTCCCGATCGGCCATAGCCGCTTCCCTCAGATCGAGACGAAGTCCGCTCTTTTGCTTCTCGGGTCCGTGACACTCATAGCAATGCGCCTCGAAAATCGGCTGTACACGATTTCGGAAGAAGATGTCTGCGGGAGATTCGGGGTCATCCTCTGGCGTCTGGACTTCATGTTCATCCAGCAACCGATGGGGCCCCTCGATTCCCGGCGGCCCCACTGGCCCCTTCGGACCATCCGCTGGCCAGGGAGCTCCCGCTCGTACCCATTCGGCGATCCCTCGCTGCTGGGCTTCGCTGAGACCGGACTCTTCCAGGGGAGGCATGCGATCTTCATCATCATCTGCAAGCCCGATCAACTCCACCAGCAGACTCTGGTCAGGATCACCGGGGATGATGACGGGAGTTTCTCTCGTCAGATCCTTCAGATCATCGGGGATGTCGAGGCGGAGCTTACCCTTGGTCTTGTCGGGACCGTGACATTTCACGCAATTCTCATCGAGAGTATCTCGAACCAGTTCATGGTAGAGACGGAGACCTCGTTCTTCCTGGGGAGCATCAATGCTCGCCTGTGCCAGTTGTGAGCTCGATCCTTCGTCGGAATAACCGGCGGTAGAATAGAAGACCTTCTCGAACCCCTTTTCGATGAATCCGTCTCCCCACTTCATCTCGCCGCCAATATGACCTCCCCATGCAAGGATCGGCACGGACAGAAACAGCACCATTCGATAACCGTTTTGTGGCACCGAGCGACCTCTAATCATCGCCACCCCCACTGCTGCCGTCACCACAGCCAGCACGGCCGTTGAGACCCCGAGCCACCTGTGCCAATCGAGTGCGGAAGTAGGTGTTTCATGACTCGCCAGCAACCAACCGCTGACGCAGGCCAGAATCGAGAAGCATGCACCTGGAATCACGATGGAAAGCGAGACCGGACCACTGGCGGGAATCGGCTGGCGTCGGATCGCCTCGATCAATTCGACGATGCCAGCCCACAGCAGCAAACCGATGGGGAAGTGCAAGAGAAGCGGATGAAAACGACCGATCAGATCAGGAATGGCAGAGGGATCGAAACTCACGAAAGAGTCCTCCTGAGCAAGTGGTTATCGAGAAGGTACACAGAGAAGTTTACTCAGTCGAAGCCCGTCTCTCAACGGATCGTAAAATCTCTCAAGGCGGCCAGAACAGGTATCACCGGAAGCCCCACAACGTTACTCCAGGACCCCTTCACCGACTCGACCAATTCCCTGCCTAGCCCTTGAATGCCGTAGGCCCCGGCTTTGTCGAGCGGCTCCCTCGAATCGACGTAGCGATCGATCTGATCGGGTTCCAGTCGTCGAAAACGAACCTGGCTGACCTCGACACCCTCTTGATATTCATCGCCATGGCGCACACACCAGCCGCTGATGACCTCGTGTTCAGTGCCGGAGAGAGCCATGAGCATCTCGCGGGCAACTTCGGGGCTCGCTGGCTTTCCCAGGATTTTTCCCTGGCACGAAACGATGGTGTCTCCTGCCACCAGGGGAACAGCAGCAACAGGGATGGCTGCAGCTTTCAGGCGGGACAACCTCGCCACCATTTCTGCCGCTGACTCTCCATCGATGGGAGTCTCATCGATGGAAACGGGGACTACCTCCACATGGTAGCGAGCCCATCGCAAATACTGGAGCCGTCTCGGCGATGCCGAGGCAAGAATGATGTCGGTTTCACTCATGGTAAAAGGGTCACAGGTTCTTCGCAGCAGAGCAACCCTCCTCGCAACACCACAGACTCACCGGATACACGTCTGATCCAGAATCCTCAAGGCCTCGCAAAAAGAGCATTCCCGCAGAGACCAGGGTCTCTGCGGGAATGCATCACTCGAATCTAATCAGCGAGCGAGCAATTAGGGACAACTACTCGTTTCGCATTCAAGATTATCATCGGTCGGATCGACACCACAGTCCGGGAACGGAGCTGACGGAGCAGCCCCATTAAGGAACTGGTAAGACATGAGGAAGATCGCATCCGAGATGTCGACCTGGCCATCGTCAGTGGTATCAGCAGCATCCAGACATGCCACCGCCTCGTTTGCGAACAGGTACGTGAGAATCGCGATCGCGTCACCCAGATCAACGCTGGCATCGTTATTGGCATTACCACGGATGAACTCGATTTCCTCACACTCGTCGGGAATACCATTACCATCGTCATCTGGGGTACCAGCGGCAATATCGCAACTGTCGAGAACACCGTTCAGGTTGCAATCGGCACCTGCAGTCTGATCGGTATCACAGTCGTTGTCGACTCCGTCTCCGTCGATATCCGGGTCGCCGCTATCGCACAGTCCGTCACCATCGGTATCGGTGCCGTCGTCGGCGGGATCGTAAGTACCGCTTGAGCAGTCGTCACAACCGTCACCATCGTCGTCGGAACAGACGTTCGGATCGTTGTCATCAGAGTCGGCAGCGTCAGCTGCTCCGTCGTTGTCATCGTCCGGGTCGCCGCCGTCGCACAGTCCGTCACCATCGAAGTCGGCACCGTCGTTGGCGGGATCGTAAGCACCGCTTGAGCAGTCGTCACAACCGTCACCATCGTCGTCGGAGCAGACGTTCGGATTTGCATCGTCGGAGTCAGCGCCGTCGGCCGCACCGTCGTTGTCATCGTCCGGGTCGCCAGCATCGCACAGTCCGTCACCATCGGTATCGGT
>JBBWWE010000267.1:0-1807 GCA_050256595.1 Planctomycetota bacterium | reverse complement strand
GGTTTATTGCTTGTTGCCGATGCTGGCCTGGTGCCTGTCGGGGGTTCCATCGATGTATCCATCTCTGCCAGCAGCGAACGAGAGCAGGCCCGTGTGCAGGCTGCTTATCAGCAGGTTTCGAGTGCCCTCGACGATCGTCATGAGGGTCAAGCGGTGCGTCTCATAGCAGAAGCAAGGGACGCATTCCCGTGGCGCGATGACCTGTCCAGGAAACTGGACCAGATCGAACTTCGATTGCAGGTCGAGGTGCAGGCGGCACTCGATCAGATCGAAGCGGTCAAGGCGGACCTTGTTCGATATCCAGGATCTCCGGCCGGACAGTACCTCGAACAGATCTGCCAGAAAGCTGTTGTCCGGTTTGATGGACTCAAGCCGGCAGTTGTGGCAACGGAGATTATTTCGAAACGGCATAACTCCGAACAGAGTGCTCGGGATTTGGCGTCGGTAGGACGCATCGAACAGATTCTAGTTCATGGGCGGCATGCTCTCGGCAAAGACCACAATGAAATTGCTCGTTTCTACTTCCAGTGGGTCATCGATCATCATCCGGACAGTCCCGGTGCCGAAGAAGCACAGCAGGGTCTCAAGATTCTCGCAGCGAGAGGCAACTGATGTCCTATCAAGGCCAGGTCACTGTTCTCGAATTCCAACCCGGTTGCTGGCGTGCGGCATCGGTGGCTGGAGATGGGAACGGAGTGCATCTGGTAGATCTTGTTGAGATCCCTGCCCGAGAGGTTGAGGAAAGATCCGATTGGATACGAGAACTCGGATCGCAGGGTTTTCGCCTCGACAACATCGCCTTGTTGCTCAACGGCGACACTGCTTCATTGCGCTACCACAGTGTTCCTGCGGTCCCCACCTGGCGCCTTGAGTTGATCCTTCGTTACGAGATCGAGGAGATCGCCGAGAAGACCGGTGAGGTTCTCAGCGGCGGCCATATGGAGTTACAGATTCCCGAGAGTCTGTCCGAGGACACTTTATTGCTTCTGGGGATGGGCAAAGATGGTCTCATTCAGCCGATGATTGACCAGATCCGGAACAGTCGTGGGCGCGTTCGCCTTGCGCTACCTGGATCACTCGGCGTCTATCATTCACACATCTCCGCAGGTGGTTTTACCGATGAGGAAACGTTAATCCTGTGCGATGTCGACGATACCGAGACTCAAATCCTCGTTGTTCGTGGTGACCGTCTACTGTTCGCCAGAAGTGTCGGATTTGGAATCCAAGGGATGCGGGAACTGGTCGTTGATCGCTGTTCTGTCAAAGAGGAACAGGCCCGTGTCATGATCGACAACTTTGTTTCCGGTGACTTGTTGACCGCCGAAGAAACGGTCGAGGCGTGTTATCGAGGTTGGTCCAACCAGCTGGTCCAGTTGCTCACATCGTCGATTTCTTTCTGCCAGGCCCAGTTGAAGATGGACGACATCGTCGCCACCAGGATCAGGCTATCGGGTTCCGGGGCCAACCTTTCGGCCAAGGGCAACCAACTCGAGAGCACAGTCAACTGCAAGATAGAGATCGTCTCGTTCGAGGGCTCCCCGGGACCAGAATGTACGATGCTCATCGGTACTGGCGCCGCAGCTCTCGATACGGAAGAGCGAATCGTGGATCTGTTACCCCACGAGGAGTGCAAGAGGCGTACATTCCGCGATCGTACCGTCTTTTTCTGGGGTGCGGTGGCATGCCTTGTCCTTGCTCTTGGAGTTCAATTCATCGACGTGCTGGTTTCTTCCAATCGTGCTTCTGCTGCCTCCGATACGATTTCGTCCTGGAAGAGCAAGATCAGCGGTTGGAGTGCGGCAGAAGA
>JBBWWE010000266.1:0-13009 GCA_050256595.1 Planctomycetota bacterium | reverse complement strand
TCCCGGAAGGAGGCGATCTCGACCCTGACACCATCCATCGCCAGTTTCTCGACCAGTGGAACGAAATCTCCATCTCCGGTGACGAGAATCGCGACGTCTATCTTGTTTGCAAGCGCAAGTGCGTCCAGAGCGATACCGATGTTCCAGTCGCCGCGATTCGATGAATCATTGCGTTCTCCGACGATCCTCTTTCGAACTTCGTAGCCGTTCCTGCGCAGTACTTCGATGAACTTGTTTTGCTCCATGCCGGGGCGTTCAACGATGTACGCCAGGGCACGAGCGAGATTGCGTCCCCTGACGAGGTGCCGCAGCAATTTGGAGAACTCCAGTTTCGACTGGAACAGGTTACGAGCCGCGTAGTACATGTTTTGAACATCGACGAAGATAGCCACCCGTTGAGTCGCAGAAAGTTCGTGACCATCGATGGAGACAAGCATGTTTGGTTTCGGGGTGGCAGTAGACTCTCCGGCTTTCTGGATCCGTTCCATCGCTTCCAGCCCCAGTTCCATTTCGGTCTGGTGGATACGTCGCTGGCGGTCCAGTTCTTCTTCGAGTTCAGAAACTCTCGCTTGAAGATCTTCGATTGAGTTTCCGTTGCCTTCGGATTCTGAAGGGGATCTGCGGATCATAGGTCCTCCTCTCTGGAGTGTACGGGAATTCCATCGATGGAACAGCGCCTCATCTGGTGCAGGGCACGAAATCCGGAAACCGCTTTTCTCAGCTCTCTGGAGCCGATCCTGGTCGCCTCGACAACGGCTTCGGTGATGCCATCTGGGTCAAGGTACAGGCTCAAGCCCTCGAATTCGCTGGCGAGCCACGGTTCCTCGGCGATCAGGCCCGGAATCCGATCGTTTTCCACCCCGCTCCAGCGATCCTGTGGGGAGATCTGTTGCCACAACGTCGAGGTACAGATCGACAGGGGCTGGAACCATGTTGCCTGCGGTGAGCAGGTATTTTTTGCATCATGACGTCTCGGCAGCAGCGAGACATCGACCCACACTGGATTTTCGCTATTGGGCCCCCTCTCGCTGACGATCAGAGATCCTTCGCCCATTTCACGCAGTAGTTCCGAGATGGTTCTACGACAGGGAGCTGGCAAGCGCAGTGCGATCCGGTCCTCGATCAGGCGGCACAGCCTGATCGAAGTGTCCGGTGAGGCGAAGTCATCATCGGTGATGAGTGCCATCAGACCGAGTGTATTCTCGAGCAGATCCCCATCCGGGGCCACTTCTCTCAGTGACACGGTGACGGCGATCTTGAGAGCATCGCAGACCCATTTATGGAGCAGACTTCTATCACCTTGTCCTTCGAGAAATTCATCGATCCTGGCCTTGAGAAGTGGCAGGTCGAATCCAAGGATCAAGATTTCGTCCGGGGTCAATGGTGATTCCTGGACCAGTTGCTCTACCCATCGCAGGGGAATCCCATCGTCTGGGAAAGGCAGGTTTTCGTGGTGCTCTCCTCGCAGATGGAGCGAGAGGATCTCGAGACGAGATCGACGATCGCCAATTGCGTCTGTTTTCCTGCGATCAGGAATGTGGTCTGGAGTTTCAGGTACCACGAGACGTGGAGTCCTTTCCCGTCGAGTTCTCTGTTGCTGTACCGAGATCGGCGGGGATGATAGCCACTCCCAATTTTTCTTCCAAATTATCCGATTGCACGAACGATACCGTCGCGGTTCCAGGAGGTCTGGATCGGGTGCAAGGGTAGAGGTAAGGGGTTCTGGCCGCCGGGAGGACCGATAATAGCAAGGTGGCTCGAACCATCGATCGATGTCGAAATTGATCAAAAGAAGTCACCCGGGAAGCCGGTCCTCGGGTCCGTTGTTCATCGAAGTTGTTCAAGACGCGGTTCGGAAAAATTCCAACGAAGGCTGTGGATCACCATTAGCAGGGCTATCCGTACCTTTGTTTGTTGCTCGAGGCGCTGCTGGATATCTCGTTGCCAAGAGGGGCGGTACACTGATCTCGATCAACACGTTGGGAATCAGTCGACCATCCGCAGCGTCTGACGAGACTGCTTCCAGATCGGGAATTGATTCAGGATTGGGGTCGTGAATGCCGCGCGATGGACATGGCAGGATTATCGATTACCTCCGTATCTCCGTGATGGATCGTTGTAATCTCCGCTGCTCATATTGCATGCCGCTGGAGGGCCTTCGCTTTCTTCCCGAAGAGGATCTTCTGACTGCAGAGGAAATCTCCCTGGTCGCAGAGGCTGCAACGGCGGCTGGGTTCAGGAAATTTCGAATTACCGGCGGAGAGCCGACTCTTCGCAAGGATCTGATCGAGGTGGTGGCTGGAATCCGGCGAGTCTCTCCTGATGCCGACATCTCCATGACCACCAACGCTATTTTACTTCCCAGGATGGCCTCCGAGCTCAGTGCTGCAGGACTCGATCGGGTCAATGTCCACCTCGATACTCTCGATGCCGATAGGATTCGCCAGGTGATGCGTCTCGCTGATCTGGACAAGATTCTGAAAGGGATCGAGGCTGCCGAGGAAGCGGGATTGGATCCCATCAAGATCAACTCGGTCGTGGTTCGAGGTGTCAACGATGATGATGTCGTCGAACTGGCAAGGCAGACCCTCACCAGGCCGTGGAATATTCGCTTCATCGAGTTGATGCCATTCGGAGATGGAGATGAGTCCAATGTGGCCATCGATTCGGTCGTCAATACCACCGAAACGATGGAGAGGATCACCGCAGCGCTCGGTCCTCTCGAAGCGATTCCACCCCATCATCCCTCTGACGAGAGTCGGAACTTCAGACTTGCTGGATCACGTGGAATCGTCGGCTTCATAAGCCCGGTCAGTGATCCTTTCTGTGCATCGTGCAATCGTGTGAGGCTTTCTGCAGAGGGACGTCTTCTACTTTGCTTGTTGCGAGATGACGAGGCTGATTTGCGAAGCGTGATTCGTGGTGGTGGTGGCCTCGAGGCCGTTCGCGCTGCACTGGAGCAGGCGATCCTGAAGAAACCGATTGGCCATGCGCTTGGTGAAGGAATCCACGCCAGTCGCCGCATGCACGAGATCGGTGGTTGACCGGCTGCTACTGCTTCGAGTTGTTCTCGGGTTTGCCATCGCCGGTCTGCTGATCTTCTGGCTGATGGGGGGAGTCGACTCCTCGCCGACTGAAAATTTGATTCACTCCATTCTTGGAATGAAGGACGGATTCAATGATCAGGATGCAGGTGACGTTCTAGCCCATTGTTCCGGAGATTTTCGTGAGACCGTTTACTTCCTCGATGCAGCCTCTTTCCGCGGAGCCCTGTTTCGTATCTTCCTGAGTCAGCGAGATGGTTCAGATGGGTCGTTTCTGTGGCTCGCGCTAGTCGAGGAAGATGAGATCCAGATCGAACTGGACGCGCCAGAAGAACGGGCCAGAAGCGCATCCGTATCGGCACCGATCCGGTTCGTGAAGAGAAAGACTCCCAACGCAAAACCTGTCTGGACCCTGAGAATCGATGGAGTGGCACGAAAGGAAGAAGATGGTCGGTGGCGCTTCTTCCAGGCTACTTTCAAGACCATCTCTGGAAGACGACCGTTCTAGTAGTTCATCCTACATCCCTGCGAGAAAAGAGCGCTGCGGCGAGTGCTAGCACTGCGGCCATGACCAGCAGCGCCCACAGGGTGGCCCAGGCTGCTGTTGCCAGCGACAACTCTCCACCTCGAATCAAACCATCAGAGATCCACAGCCGTTGAAGATCAGGGATCCAGCGCGACCATGAGGTTCCCCTCGTCAGGGAACCGACGATCACTCCGCAAAACAGCGTTCCCAGAGAAAGTGCGATCGTTGCGGGAGTCGGGAGACGGGTCGAGGCGGCCAGCGCAACGGATCCGAGGATCAGCACACCCTCGTGGACCAGGACCATCGCCCACAGGATGTTGGGATCCAGTTCACTCCATGGCAGTCGAAAGGAGCCATCGGGTGCCCACGACCACGCGATGACCGCAGCAAGAAACAGAGTGACGGCACAGTATTTCGATAACGATGACGGAAAATTCCTACCCTTTCTGTGTGCCAGAGCCGCTCCGATCAGCGACAGCGCTAGCGCTGCCATTCCAAGCCACAGTACCGGTGCCTGGTCCTCGACGAACTGGCTGTGAATCGTTCGGTGACGTACAGCCAGCAGTAATGTCGCCATCCAGGAAATCTGTGCCATCGTCAGGGAAAAGGTGATCCCCGAGAACTTGCCGAGCAAGACCGTGGTTCTCGAAACGGGTTTGCTCAACAGTACCATCACCGTTCTTCGTCGGATTTCATCGCCCAGATTCGAAGCAGCGGTGAAAGAACCGAGGAACAGACCACAGCAGAGCATCGTGCTCAGTGAGATATCGACGAGAAGGCGATCCTCTTCTCCGAGTGCAAAGGCACTCAGTAGCGGAGAGATGCCCACAAGCACGATCCCCAGCAGCAACATCACGGCATGGAATGGTGGACGCAGTCCTTCCGCAGATGCTGCACACGAGATTCTCCACCAGGCCGATAGGGTATTCAGGGGGCTCCCATCTCCGACATCGATTCGTCTGGCCTTCCGGGTGAATGCTCCCGGACATTCGCTGGCCACAGTATACTGCCATTCCAAGCGTACTGGCGAGAGGAGTGAGATCGATGGCTTCCGATGTCATCCGGGTTAAAGGTCTGCGCAAGATCTTCCGAGATTTCTGGTTTCGTGCCAGGGTGGAAGCGCTGTCGGGAGTCGACATGACCATCCGTGCCGGAGAGGTATACGGGCTACTTGGGCCCAACGGTTCGGGGAAATCGACGACGATTCAGATCTTGCTGGGATTGATCTTTCCCACATCCGGTGAGGTCGAGGTACTGGGAGCACCTCCCGGGAAGCCCGAGAGCAAGACTCGGATAGGCTACCTTCCCGAAGACTCGGTCTTTTATCCATTTCTGTCGGGTCGTGAGATGCTCGATCTTTCTGCGAGGCTCTGTCGGGTGCCCGATTCAGATCGGAACCAGAGAATCGAGGCATTGTTGCAGATGGTCGGTCTTCGCGAGGCCGCCGACCGCGAGATCGGAGATTATTCGAAGGGGATGCAGCGGCGAATCGGAATCGCCCAGGCCTTGATTCACGATCCAGACCTCATCATTCTTGACGAGCCGACCAATGGTCTGGATCCACTGGGAGTGAGACAGGTAAAGGACTGGATCGAAGGTCTCAAAGAGCGGGGCAAGACGATTCTGATCTCGAGTCACTTGCTGGCAGATGTGGAGCAGGTGTGTGATCGAGTCTCGATTCTCTACGGCGGCAAGGTTCAGGCGGAAGGTGCGGTGGAGGAGATCCTGGAACGAGACGACCGCACCTTCTGGATCACATCTCGTCCGGATGCGGCGGTCCTGGAGAGCGCCGAGCAGCGCTTGCGTGATGAGGGGCTCGAAATCATTTCGATGCAGCCTGGCTCGAAGAGTCTCGAGGAGAAATTCCTGGAGACGGTGAAAGAGGCGCGCGAGAGGGGCGAGACCACTGCCGGTGCAGAAGCTGGCGGAGCACTCCCACCGTTTCTCGGGGGGGGCGACAACCACACTTGATTTCCCTGTTCCTGGCTCCACTGGCATGGCTTCTGATGGCTCTTGGCATCGTTGGCGCGATCAAAGCCTTCACTCGAGGGGGCGCCCTCGCAGTGGTGACCCGGACCCTGCTGGTCGAGGTGTGGCGAAGAGGGGTGCTGCCGATCGGTGGGGCGATCCTGTTTGTCGGTCTCGGTTTGTTACCGTTGTTACTGGGTGCATCGACGGATGTTGATTCTCGTATCCATACACTGCTCGATTATGGCCAGGGTTGGATCGCTGCAACCTTGTTGCTGCTGTCGTTGCTGATGTCCTGCGGGAGTTACTGTGACGAGGTGGTAACCGGCAGGATTCGTTGGCTGGTGGTGCGCCCGGGGTCCAGATGGACTCTATTGCCCGGCAAACTTCTCGGAGTCCTGGTGGCGTTGCTGGTACTTCTGTTGCCCGCCACATTGCTCCTGATGTCGCTGGTCTCGATGGCAACCGATTCGACCGGGTTGCTGTGGAATCCAGATTCGGTTGCCGTCGTCACCCCGAAGACCCTCGAAGTGAGCGATGAGGATGTCGATAGATACCTGGCACTGCTGATCATGGAGGATCCCAGAGGTTGGGGGATGCTCGAACCCGAACAGGCACAATTGAAGGCCCGGTCGAGGCTCAAGAGACGCTCTCGTTCGATATCCGACGGCGCTTCCCGGGAGTATTACTTTCGC
Source organism: Planctomycetota bacterium (assembly GCA_050256595.1). Lineage (GTDB taxonomy): Bacteria > Planctomycetota > UBA8108 > UBA1146 > UBA1146 > UBA1146. The sequence goes on along the minus strand of JBBWWE010000266.1, from coordinate 6,776 downwards.
TACCCGGCCGGGTTGGAGAAGGGGGCGGTGATCTCGTTTCGTCCCTCGCTGGGACGGACTCATCGATCAGAGCGTGCGCGTTTTCGCTTTCATCTGGGCGGAGAGTCGCACGAGGTGGTCGTTCGCAACGGAGAGCGATCCACCGTCGAGGTTCCCGAATCCTTGACTGGAGCGACGGAGATCAACCTCGATTTGGAGTTTCTCGGAGCCGTCGAAGAGGATGTCAGGATCCCTGCGGTGATCTGGAGCGGCTCGGATGCCTTCGAACTTCGTGTCCCTGCTGGTTCTCTCGTATCATCGCTGATTCGATCGCAGTTGCTCACCTGGATCCGTTGCGGATTCATCGCGGCCCTCGGATTGGCCGTATCTACCTTCCTCGGCATGCCGGTAGCGACCTTGCTGGTGCTTTGTTTTCTGGTTGCGGCCGCAGGTGGAGGATTCACCGGTGCCTTCGATGCCACAGGGGGCGATTCTCATGGAGATCCGCGCGACCAGGATCCCTCGAGGATCGTCATCGATTTGTTGGCGTACGGAGGAGAGTGGATCGTCGGGCAACTGTCCTCCTGGAATCAGCACGCAACAGCGGATCGGGTTGCTGCCGGGGAGAATGTGACCTTCAGAGAAGTGATCCGCGGTTTTGCATCGATCGGTCTTCTGTGGGCAGGTGTGACGTTGCTGCTGGGTATATGGATCAGCGATCGTCAGGAGCATGGACTGGGGAGGGATCGATGATGATTCGATCCGAACTGATCCTTCTCTCCATCTCTGCACTACTGTTTTGTGGTGCTGCGATGATCACGATCCCACTTGATCGAAGCCTCGAAAGCGATGGGATCTCGTTGCCGATTTCGGAAACCACCGGAGTTCCTGCCGATGTGTTGTTGTTGCAGCAGTCGCTGGGTGTTTTTCGCGGCTGGGCGATCGATGCCCTGTGGCTGCGGGCGCTCGAGAGAAGGGATCAGGGGGCCCTGCATGAATCGATGCAACTGGCCAACTGGATTACCAAATTGCAGCCATATTTCCCGAGAGTATGGAACTTCCAGGCCTGGATGCTGGCTTTCGAGATGGCGCTCAACAGCAGTGAGCCCGAACAGCGCTGGGTTTGGGTCCGAGAGGCTGTCGATCTGTTGAGAGGGCCAGCTCTACGAGCCAACCCGCTCAGTAGCGAAATCCATGACCAGTTATCGTATCTGTTCTGGTTCAAGATCGGCGAGTTCCAGGACGAGGCGGCCATCTATTACCAGGCCCGCCTGTGTCAACGCTGGCGCGGGATTCTCGGAGATCCACCGGGTCAGGATGCAACAAGGTATCTCGAGACTTTGCACAAGGTGGCCGAGGCTCGCACCGATCCTTCTCAGTTGCCCGCCGAGATGTTCGAAGATGTAGCACTACGGGAGATCATCGAGCAAGCCTGGCTCGAACCGGAGCCAGCACTTGCTGGGGGAATGGAGGTCCTGTTTGCGGGTCGCTCTGCTTCCTGGCGAGAGTCGATCGAGTCGCTCTTGCGTCGAAGAGTGCTGGAGCGCGACATGAACATGTCGGTAGATCTGATGGTGCGAATGGGCGAGGAGTTCGGTGCAGTGGACTGGAGAACGCCCGCTGCTCATGCAGTTTACTGGGGAATCCAGGGTGCTCTGCGTCGAACCAGCGAAGGGTTGTCAGCAAAACTCGATCACGACACCATCGATGAAGTTTTCATCAAATCCAGCGTCCGCATCGGTCTTCAACAGATGGTCGCACGAGGAAGAGCCTTGCTCGACGATTCGGGAGAACTGATCACCATCTTGCCCCAACCCGGATTGCTTCCTGCTTACGAGAGAGCACTACAGGTGCTCTCGGGAGGAGAAGGTATACCGGACGAGTTGCTGCCAAGAGTGATTCAAATCATCTCGGCAGCGATCGTCGATTCGTGGTTGCAAGGGGAAGAGTCCCTGGCTCATCAACTACTGCACCGTCATGACCAATTGATCGGTAAGACCGATCGAGCCGCAGATGTGGATCTGATCTCGACGGTCCAGGAACTGGCCTTGATGACCCTCGATACCGACGAGGAACTACCGCTTTTGACCATCCAGATCCGGGCCCGGGCGCTGGTGGCCCTGGGTGGAGCAGGAACCGCCGTGGAGGCTGTCCGCGGCGAGCAACTGGCAGATCTTCTCGAGAGATCGCTATCAGAGCCACAACGGATCGAGACCGCCCGGATCGCACTGGTCACTGCTTTGAGGAGTCCCAGAGCCGGCGCTCCTCTGTCGGTCAAACGCAACATCTGGGAAACTCTCGGCGACGAGCAGAAGCAATCTGTCGATGAGACGACGCGCAGCCTGCTTGTCATCGAGGCGAGAAGAGCAGGCGGTGAGCCAGAGTTGCTGTTTCCAGGAATCACCTTGCCCAGTAAGCGTGGTACTGCGATCGAGGGCGACTGATCGAATCGTTCTTCACGGTATGACTTCGGTGCGGCTGATAGTACTCTCGTGCACCAGTACAGAGGAAAGGGATAACTCGATGGAAGACTGGATCCGGGATCTGCCCAAGGTTCAGTTACACGATCATCTCGATGGGGGACTCCGACCTGCCACCATCATCGAACTTGCTGCCGAGAGAGATATCGAGCTGCCCGCCACCGAAGAGGATGAACTGTCACGATGGTTTTTCCGTGGTGCAGACCAGGGCAGTTTACCCAGATACCTCGAGGGGTTTGCGACCACCTTGGCCGTGATGCAAGACGAGGATGCGTTGCGAAGAGTGGCCATCGAACATGTCCTCGATCTCGCCGCCGATGGTGTGGTCTACGGCGAAGTTCGCTTTGCTCCCGTCTTGCACGCTGATCAGGGGCTTGATCCCGGTCGGGTACTCGAGGTGGTACTCGAAGGAATCGGATCTGGTTGTGAGCAGACGGGAATCGATGTCAGAGTCATCGTATGTTCGTTGAGGCACATGGCACCGGAAGTTTCTCTGGAGTCAGCTCAACTGGCGGTCGGTTTTCGAGATCGAGGTGTAGTCGGGTTCGACCTGGCCGGAGATGAATCAGGCCATCCACCAGCGCATCACAATGATGCGTTTCAGTTTCTTCGCCGCAGCAACTTCAATATCACCATCCACGCGGGAGAAGCCTTCGGGCTCTCTTCCATTTGGCAGGCGATTCAACACTGTGGGGCACACAGGATCGGCCATGCGACCCGACTGGTGGAGGACGATTCTGTAGCGGGAGATTATCGAGGCACTCTCGGAGAATACATTCTCGACCACAGGATTCCGCTCGAGATGTGCCTCTCTTCCAACCTCCATACGGGAGCTGTGCGAGAACTGAAAGATCATCCGTTTCCGCGTTATCTGAGCGAGGGATATCGAGTCTGTCTCAATGTCGATAACACGTTGATGTCTGCAACTACATTGTCGAAGGAATGGCAGATGGCAGTCGATCTGTTCGATCTGAATATCGATGATCTGGAACGAATTGCCATCAATGGCATGAAGGGGGCCTTCTGCGAGCATTCGAGTCGGCGGGAAGTGATCCAGAAACTGATAGTTCCTGGATTTACCGCTGTAAGGCGAAGGCCGAGTTGAATCGTCCCCATCCACAGGAGATAATACGCTTTCATTGTTGAGAGAAGATCTCCGGGTTATTGGAGTCTATTTTGTCCGAGTTGATCGAACGTCTACAGCAGCGCAATGTCGAGAAGAGACCCACCGAAGTTACTCTCGACGGTCGAGTCTTCCATCTCGTCGATGATGCCGACGCGATCGGGCGCCAATTGTCTGGTGAAGATCTTGCTCTCGATCATGGGTTTACCTATCGAGATAACATCTCCACCGACGAGATCACTCCTGCATACGTTTGTTACTACCATGACGAGACTCTGGGCGAGTTCCCATACGTCGGATTTTCTGCCGGTGGCGAGTTTCCTGTGGTACGAAATTCGATCAAGGACGGTGGCTTTGCGGCGAGTGTCAGCGGCAGCCGAAGGGGGAAGGGTAGTAGTAGGGAAGCCTCACCCTATGCCGAGTTGTGTGCGGGCATTCATCTGGTCTTCGCCGAGAACATCGAACGAATCTATCAGCAGAATTGCCATAATCTTGGATTGCTCACCTGCACTGATCTGTCGGTCCTCGAGAGACTGGTCGCCGGCGAAACCGTCGATCTGTCCACTTTCACGGCGGGGAAGGACCTGGTGACCTGTCAGATCATCCAGTGGGGTGGATTGTTCGAGTTCAATCTCGCTCGACTTCAGGGAAAGGTCGATCTTCCTGGGCCGATCTCCTGCGGGGGTCCCCAGACCATCAGTCAGAAGATCTTCGCCCGCTCTCGAGTGGTCGAATCTTCCTCTACCTGGGACGAAAGTGACGGCGCGAAGGTTGGAGATGCGGGATTTTTCCGTACCGATCTCCGATTCAGTCACGAGTACGTCACTCCGATGGCCGCTTCCTTCTTCGAGGAGAAGGTCGGCAAGGGAGAGCCGCTCAACGATCCTGATACGATCATCTTCTTCCGTGACCACCTCACCTTCCTTGAACAGGCGATCACGCCCGAGCGGCGCAAGATGGGTCTGCTGGAGACCGCCGAGCAGCTGAAGTTGAAGCAGGAAGAATTTGCGGCGGCCTACGATATCACCCTGCACGGGGAGACCGGCCTGGGAGGTTCGGAGGCGATTTGCCACTCGAAGATTCTTCAGGACTATGCATTGCCGGGTCAGTTGATCATCGGAAGTGACTCTCACACTCCACACTCCGGTGCCATCGGTTGCGTGGCCTTTGGGGTTGGTACCACAGCCATCTTCAACTCCTGGATCACTCGCGATGTCTATTCTGCGGTGCCCGAGACGGTTCGCATCGAGGTTCGCGGGAAGCGTCCTGCTGGTATTACCGCCAAGGACATGATGCTGGAGATCCTCCGGACTCCATACGTCGCCGAGGGTCACGCCATCGCCAAGATGGTCGAGTATTGCGGCGAGGCGGTGGAGGAACTCTCCATCGATGAGCGCGCGACGATGACCAACATGGCTGCGGAGGTGGGGGCATTCAGTGGAATCGTTGCACCCGACGAGAAAACCGTCGAGTTTCTGGTTGCAGAACGTGGCATCGATCCCGATGTGGCTCGCGGTTACTGCGAGGGCATGTTCAGTGATCCAGGAGCCGAGTATTGCCACGAGATCATCATCGATGCTGCATCCCTCGAACCACTGGTCGCGCTCCCCGGTGATCCCGGCAACGGCGTGGAGATCTCCCGTCTCGAGCATGAGGTCCCCATCGACATCGCTTACGGAGGATCGTGTACTGCCGGCAAGAAGGAGGACATGGATATGTATGCCGAAGTTCTCCGATACGGTCTTGAGCAGGGCCAGCGCGTGGCCGATGGAGTGGAGTTCTGGATTCAGTTCGGTTCCCAGGAGGTCAAGGAGTACTGTCAGCAGAAGGGTTACCTGAAGATCTTCGAGAAAGTGGGAGCCCAGGTGATTGAGCCTTCTTGCGGGGCATGCATCAACGCCGGTCCTGGTGTCAGCCGATCTCCCGATCAGGTCAGTGTCAGTGCCATCAACCGCAACTTTCCCGGGCGATCAGGTCCGGGGCAGGTGTATCTGGCCAGTCCGTTGACGGTTGCTGCCAGTGCTCTGGCCGGCAAGATCGTCGCTTACCAGCCACAAGTTTGAGGACTATTGCTACGAGTCGGGACGGGGCACTCGGTTAGTTCACTCCGGCGATCTGCGCCAATTGCGTCCTCTTGACGAGCAACTTCCGTAGTGGCGGTACCAGATCCTGGTAACTAACTCCTTGTTGTCGGCTAGGATCCGGTTGCCACTCTGATTGAGACTCCAACTCAATCGCTTGTACCACTTCGAAAACGATCGGAAATGCACGAGGGTCATCGATGGCGTAACCACTGAGTTCAGGTCGCCACCACTGTTCACCGCGGTTGAGCAGTTGGAGCAGGGGCGCCGGAAGTTCTGTTCCCAGATGTTGACCCAGATCCTGCTCGAGTCTACGAATCAGAGCAGTGGAGTGCTGGGCCAGTTCCGTTTCCACCGTGCGGATCCTTTCCAGTGCCAGAATCCGCTCGCGGGCATCCTGTCTTTTGTCCATCATGGCTTCCATCTCGAACCCTCGGGAGCAATTCATCAAGGAGGGAACTGGTTTTGTTCGAGCAAGACCCGGGTCTACGGATCGGCACCTCTTCGTGGTCGGAGAAGAGCTGGCAAGGTGTCTTCTATCCGCAAGGAATCGCACCGCGCGAGTTTATTCGCCATTACGCCTCGATCTACGACAGCGTCGAAATCGATGCCACCTTCTATGCCATCCCGGCACGTAGCACCATCGAGGGGTGGAGAGAACGGACCCCGGAGGGGTTCCAGTTTGCCGCCAAGGTGCCGAGGGTGATCACGCACGAGAAGGTGCTGTCTGAAGCCCAGGAGGACATCGAGATGTTCGTCGAAAGGATGCAATGTCTCGGAGATCGGCTCGGACCGTTACTGTTCCAGTTTCCCTACTTCAACAAGAAAGCCTTCTCATCGCTGGAGCCATTTCTGGAACGCCTCGATGGATTTCTCGCGACCATCCCCGCAGGTCCGCGCTATGTGGTAGAGGTGCGCAACCGCAACTGGATCGGACCAGATTTGCTACGGCTGCTCAATGAACACAACGTGGCTCTGGCCTGGGTCGACCAGGCCTGGATGCCGGACCCGGAGGAGTGGATACGCAAGCTCGCAGGAACGATCACGAATTTTGGCTACTTTCGGTTCCTGGGAGATCACAAACAGATGGACAAACTCACCCAGAAGTGGGAT
>JBBWWE010000265.1:0-2685 GCA_050256595.1 Planctomycetota bacterium | reverse complement strand
TGCCGGTGGCCTGCCTTGCGCTCGCTCCGGCAGCACAGGCGGCACGCCTCATTCGCAGCAGTCTCATCGAGATGAAAACCGAAGAGTTTGCACGGACTGCGCGAGCCAAGGGGCGTGGATCGTTCGGGGTATTGTTTCGTCACTGCTTGCGCCCAGCGCTGATCCCGCTGGTCAGTACACTGGGCCCGACCGCCGCAGCACTGCTGACGGGATCTCTCGTCATCGAACAGATCTTTGCCATTCCCGGAGTGGGAATGCACTTCATCCAGGGCGCCCTCAATCGTGACTATCCCCTGGTGCTGGGAGCCGTGCTGCTCTACACGATACTGCTCCAGTTACTGACGCTGTTCGCCGACATTGCGCTGCTGATGCTCGATCCGAGATTGCGGGAGGACTCGCCGTGATGCGGATGCGCACGACTCGCTCGCCGATTGCGCTGCTCGGCCTTCTGTGGTTGACGGCAGTGCTGCTGGTTGCGGTACTGGCTCCGCTCCTGCCCGTTGCCGCACCGGATGCGGCCACTCCATCGCTGGCCTGGGCTGCACCCGATAACGACCACCTGATGGGAACCGATGCGCTCGGCCGAGATCTCTTTAGCCGTATCCTCTGGGGATCACGTATCTCGCTTGCCTGTGCGCTGGCCGGTGCTACGACCGCGTTGCTGCTCGGGGTCGGCTGGGGCCTGCTCGCTGGAGGAGGCTCAGCGCGACGAGACGACCTGATGATGCGAGTCGTCGATCTGCTCGATTCGATCCCCCTGGTATTTCTGGTCATCTTGCTGGCCAGTATCGCTCGCGGATCTTCCTGGGAAGCAGCCGGTGGCGGATTGGGGCTGTTCTTTGTGGTGCTCGGGATCGTCTACTGGACTCCGATGGCACGGGTGATTCGAGGTGAAACGCGCTCGCTCGCCAGACGCGAATGGGCGATAGCCGCGACCGCACTGGGAACCCCTCGAAACCGCATCCTGTGGCGTCACATCCTGCCCAACCTGATCCCCACCATCCTCGTCACCGTCACCCTCATCATTCCACGGGTACTCCTGTTCGAGGCGTTTTTATCTTTTCTGGGTCTCGGTGTGCAAGCTCCGGCGGTCTCGTGGGGAACGTTGGCCCGGGATGCTTTCGAGGTGCTCAACCCGGTCCGAACTGCCTGGTGGATGGTCGCATTCCCGTCGCTGGCACTGGCAGTGACACTGCTGGCTCTCAATATCGTCGGCGATGCTTTACGCACTGACCTCGATCCGAAACGGCAACGTTAATCCTTCATCTTCGGATCGAAGGCATCTCGAAGTCCGTCGCCGAGCAGGTTGAAGCCGAGCACAGTGATCATGATGGCAAGACCGGGAAAGATCCCCATCCACGGCATCTCGACCCAGTACTCCTTCGAATCGACCAGCATCCGTCCCCACGAAGGAGCTGGAGGAGGTAAACCGATGCCAAGAAAAGACAGCCCCGCCTCGGCCAGGATGTTTCCGGCGATCATCAAGGTCGAGACCACCACCACGGGACCGAGGCAGTTGGGCAAAACATGTCCGATGAGAATACGCGTATCACTTTGGCCTAGCGCCCTTGCCCCGAGTACGAACTCACTACCCCTCAGTGAAATCACCTGACCACGCACGATCCGCGCCACTCCTGGCCAGCCAACGACTCCGAGTGCAGCAAAGATGACAACTTCGTTGGGTTTCTCGAACACTGCAAGGATGCCAATCATCAGCAATAAACTGGGAAAGGCAAAGAAGGTATCGGTCAGACGCGAGATCAGGGTATCGATGCGCCCGCCTCGGAAACCAGCGATGCTCCCCAGGATCAGACCGATGAACAGCGCAACCAGTGTGCCCACCAGTCCAACCCTCAGAGAGATACCAGCGCCATAGACGATGCGCGTCCATACATCCCTGCCCAGTTCATCGGTCCCGAGCGGATGCCCCGGAATCCCGGGCGGCTGCTGATACTCAGATTTGCCCCTGAACTGCTCCGCGAAACTGTAAGGCTCTGCATCATCAACATGAGTGGGAATCAACCAGGACGGGAAGAAGGCCAATATCGTGACCACCAACACGACCACCGCCCCCAGCATCGCCAGGCGATTTTTCCGTAGGCGCTTGAAGGCCATCTGGGTCGGGGATCTTCCTCGGTTAGTTGCGGTCATCACGCACCCTCGGGTCGAACCAGGCATAAGACAGGTCTACCAGTAAATTGACCCCTATGAACACGAACGACATCAACAGGATTCCACCGGTGATCAGCTCCCGGTCACGCTGCTTGATCGCCTCGACCACTTCTCGTCCGAGACCCGGCAAGGCAAACACCGTCTCCGTCAGAACCGCTCCCACCAGTAGATACCCGAACGAGTTGCCGACCACGGTGACGATCGGGATGGCGGCATTTTTCAAGCCATGCTTGAGCACCACCACCGCCTCCCCCAGGCCTTTGGATCGGGCGGTGCGGATGTAGTCCTGGGTCAGTACGTCGAGCATCGCCGAACGGCAAAGGCGAGCGATGGTGGCCGATGAGAGCAGACCCAACGCCGCGGCGGGTAAGATCAGCGAACGGAACATGGTGTACGCGTCGGTGTCATCGAAGCCGGTCCTGGGCAAACCGAGCACCGGAGCCACGTAGATGATCATCAGGATGCCGAGCCAGAATACCGGCATCGAGACCCCTATGATGGCGACCAGCATCG
>JBBWWE010000264.1:0-6529 GCA_050256595.1 Planctomycetota bacterium | reverse complement strand
AAAGAAAATCCATCATCGAACAAGGGCTGGAGCGTTTTCGAGAGCGATCAGAAGAAACTGCCAGAGAAGTCACCATCCAGATGGGAAAACCGATCACCGAAGCCCGAAATGAGATGGCAACCCTCTTTGACCGGGCCAATTACATGCTCTCGATCGCGCAGGAATCCCTGGCTGCGGAAGTTCTCCCCGGCAAGGAAGGCTTCCACCGTCGCATCGAACACGAACCTCTCGGGGTGGTTCTCGACCTCGCCGCATGGAACTACCCGCTCATCATTCCCATCAATGTGGTCGTACCCGCCCTGGTGGCAGGAAACACCGTACTTCTCAAGCACAGTGCCCGAACGCCGCTTTGCGGAATCGCCTTCCAGGAGGCGTTCGGAAATCTGGAGATCCCGGGGCTGCTCACGAATCTGATCCTCGGACACTCCGAGACGGCCCGACTGATCGCAGATGAGCGGATCGCGCACGTCGCCTTTACCGGCTCCGTGACCGGGGGGGGCTGCCATTCACCGGGAGACAGGAAAACGTTTCATCGATTGCGGTCTGGAACTCGGTGGCAATGATCCGGCATACATCGCCCAGGATGCAGATCTCTCTCTTGCCATCGAGAACATGGTCGAGGGATCCTGCTACAACGCCGGGCAATCCTGCTGTGCCGTGGAACGAGTCTATGTCCACGATTCTCATCTCGATGAATTCGTCGAAGGAGCATGCCAGGCGATGTCGATGCTCGCGATGGGAAACCCGCTCAACGAATCCACCACACTCGGTCCGCTCATCGGAAGCGATGTGCTCGATCACCTCGAGACCCAGATCCAGGATGCGATCAAGCGAGGAGCTACCGTGATCACCGGTGGAAAAAGAGTCTCCGGTGAAGAGAGCAACTTCTTTCCCCCGACACTGATTGTGGGTGCCCCCAACGACTCGCTCGTGATGCAGGAGGAAAGTTTCGGCCCGATCCTTCCGGTCCTCGCGGTGGCCGATGATGAAGAAGCCCTCGAAAAGATGAATGACAATCGCTACGGATTGACCGCATCCATCTGGACACGCGATCGCGAAAAAGCTGAGCACTTCGCCAGACACCTCGAAACCGGCACCGTTTTTCAGAACCGATGCGATTACCTCGATCCGGCACTGCCATGGACTGGAACCGGTGATAGCGGCAGAGGAACCACTCTTTCGCGGCACGGGTACTCGCACCTGACGCATCCGAAGGCGATCCACTTCCGTCTTTGAGCAGCGATCCCCCATCAAAAAAGGCCCTCGCAACTCTCGTCACGAGGGCCTCGCGGGTCCTACGGTGCCCATACTGACACCGTCTGATGCCTGGAATTACACGAACTTGGTGGTTCCCGGTCGGGGCACGACCACCTCCGGCGCAGGGCCAAAGGCGTAAGCCGCCGGAGCCAGATTCAGTTCGCTATTTTTTATCTCGTCCCACGTGATGGTCTTGCCGGTATAGGCACAGGTTCTTCCAAGAATTGAGGCGAGAGTGCTATCGCACATGTATTCGCCATTGTTGATTCTCTCTCGCTCGCCCTTGACGGAGCGGAACAACTCGGTCCATTCCGCGTCATACATGTCATTGGCAGAGCCATCGAAACTCCAGTTGACCTCACCATCGATGCGGTGCCGCTGGATGGCAGCGGTTCCACGTGTGCCATAGACATAGTCACTGACATCGCCATCGGCTCCCGGCCACTGCCGGCACGAATGGAACAACTTGACGCCATCTTCCCACTCAAAAACGGTGTTGAAGTGGTCATAAATATCGCCCCACTTCTCCTCGGTACGACAGATGCGTCCACCACTGGCGGAGCACTTCACCGGAGGCACATCCTTCATCACCCACATCATCTTGTCGATGCTATGGATGCTCTGCTCTGTGATGTGATCACCACTGAGCCAGTTGTAGTAGTACCAGTTACGAATCTGGTATTCCATCTCGGACCAATCGTCCTTGCGTCCGCGATACCACAACCCGCCCGTGTTGTAAGTGCACTGGAGCGAAACGATGTCCCCGATCGACCCATCATGGACTCGTGTGATCGTATCCTGCTTCGCATCCTGGTAGCGATAACAGAGGCCACTGACAATGGTGAGCCCCTTTGCATCCGCCTGACGACACGCCTCGCGTACCCTCGCCACCCCGATCGGATCGGTAGCGATCGGTTTTTCGGCAAAGATGTGCTTGCCGGCAGCAACCGCCTTCTCGATCTGTTGAGGACGGAAATGAGGAGTCGAGGCCAGAATCACGACGTCGCAGCAGTCTGTGACTTTCTCGAAAGCATCCCAGCCGGAAAACCGTCTCTCCTCGGGCACATCGATGCGGTCGGCGTGATCTCCATCGAGCAGGTTCTTGTGCGAACTATCGACGCGATCGCCGAAGATATCTCCCATCGCGACCAGTTTTGCACGCGGCTCGACATTCAGAGCGTTCACCGCTGCTCCGGTGCCACGCCCGCCACAACCCACCAGGCCAACACGGATGGTGTCATCGACACCATTGTGAAAACCGGATGGAAGCGCATGCAATGCAGTGGAACCAAGTGCCGCGGCAGCAAGAACCCCTCCCGATGCACTCAAAAATACACGCCGATCGATCCCGGATGGATGATCCGAGGAACTACTCTGGACCTGGTCGCTCATCGAGCGCCTCTCTTTCAAAGAAGGATCCCCATAAGCCCTCTGGGGTCTCCTTTATGGTACTGACCGAAACGGTCCGTCTCCAGCACCTGAAAGGTCAGTGATTGGTGATACCGGGGAACTCTCCGAGGATCTGCGGGGGGCCTCCAGCGGGGTCGAATAGCACTGCTGAACTCCCGGGAAAACTATTGAGCAGTGCTCTGGCCTGTTCGACTCCAAGAACGGAAATAGCGGTCGCTAGTGCATCTGCGAGAGCACCACGGGCAGCATGGACGGTGACGGCATGAGGTCCAGGAACCCCTATTCCAGTGGCAGGGTCGAGGATGTGGCTGTATCGCTTGCCGTCGATCTCGACGAATCGAGAAGCATCGCCACTGGTGGCCAGCGCACCTCTGGCCTCGAGAACCACCCGGATCCCACCGTTACTATTCGAATCACCGTCGACTCCGTTTGGCTCGAGAGCAATCCTCCAGCCGTTTTGATGAGGAGGTGGAATACCGAGCGAGATGTCACCCCCACCATCGATGAGAGCATGCTCTATTCCTTCCGCCTCCATCACCTCAAGAGCAGCATCTGTAGCATAACCTTTAGCGATGCCTCCCAGATCGATGGCGATTCCCTCTCGAAGTAGTTGCACCGTTCCATCCTCGTTATCGATGACGATGTTCTCTATCCCCATCGCTCGACGTGCCCGTTGCAACTCGTCGGGACGAGGTAACCTACCGGCTCGCTGACATCGTCTCCACAATCTGACCAGGGGTCCAATGGTCGGATCGAAGGCGCCCTCGCTGATTCGAGAAATCTCAACGGCAAGAGAAAGGACTTCGACCAGATCTCGGCTAGCGCGGACAGGACTGGCACTAGGAGCCGCGCTACACAACTGGCGGATCTCGCTCTGCGGATTCCAGTCGGAGCAGGCCTGCTCGATTTGATCAATTTTCTCCTGCGCGAGATTTGCAGCACGTTGCACTATTTGGGGATCGTGATGGTAGGCAACGATACGAAAGCGGGTGCCCATTGCAGCGTGCTCGACCTCGACTTTTTGTAGCGGCCCGCGACACCCCAAACTGCCCAGCACCCCGAAAACCAGCAACATCTTCCACAACATAGACAGAGTGTGGAGCCTTGAGATCTGGACGGGAGGCGTACGGTGGGACATCATGTTCCCCTTGTACCCCCCAGGGGCAGTTCGGGCACCACTCTCGTGAGTGGTTATTGCCCAGCACTGCCCGGAAGGACGCCGTTGAATCCGTTGATCCTAGTTCTCTGGCTGAGCCACGCTTCTGCCGGTGCCTCTGCTCAAGATCCGGTGGCACCGTTGCAGAGTTACACCGAGAAAATCCCAGGTTCAGAGATCGAGATCACCTGGATCGCCATTCCGGTGGGACAGAAGGACTATCCACCGTCGATCCGCATCGGATCGGCAGCTCAGGAGTCGGGAAGAAACGAGGATGAGGGCCCCACCTGGTCGATCGAGGTCGAACCGTTCTGGATCATGAAGTGCGAAGTCACATGGGATGCCTTCGATTTGTTCCGGCTTCAGTACGGGCTGCTGCAACAGGACCGAATCCCCCCCGAAAAGGTAGCAGAAAAAACCTGGTCGGATGCCGTCAGTATCCCGACACCACTTTGGGAACAGGACTCCCGTCCCATCCTGGAAGGCCTCGGTACCAGAGGAGGATACCCTGCCGCAGACATCACCCGCCTTGCAGCGATGCAATTCTCGAAGTGGCTGTCGCGCAAAACCGGCAAGATTTTGCGACTCCCGACAGAAGCGGAATGGGAATATGCCGCGCGCTGCGGCCAGCAGACGGCGTATTCCTTCGGCGATGATCCTTCTCGACTCGCCGAGTTCGCCTGGTATTTCGACAACAGCGAGTACGACGACCCCGACAAGGGCTATCCGGGACTCGGCGCGGGTTATCGCAAGGTCGGAACCCTGGCGCCAAACCGATGGGGAATCCATGACCTGTACGGAAACGTGGCAGAGTGGACTCTCGATGGTTACCAGGCACAGGCGTATTCCGCACGAGCCGGAAAGACGCTGTCGGTGACCGAGGCGGTGATCTGGCCCGAGAAGATCTGGCCCACGGTGGTACGTGGCGGCTCATGGCAAGACGATCCCGAACTCTGTCGTTCGGCGGCCCGTCTCGCCTCGACCAGGAAATGGCAGAAACGAGATCCGCAGATTCCCAAGAGCCTGTGGTGGTGTACTGATGCCTTCCACATCGGATTCCGACTGGTCAGATCCCTCAAGGAACCCAAATCTGCCAACCGCTGGTGGGATCCCGAGGTCGAGTCGATCCAGCGACAACTCACCGAAGGCTACAAGGAACTTCGGGTTCCCATCGAGAAATCAGGCGCGAGCAAGGATGAGTAGATCTTCTATCCAACTGTCCCTCATGGCGTTGTTGTTCGGAAGTACGTCGCTCTTCGGCCAGGATTCCACCTGGAAACGAACCGATTCCGATGCGCCGTACTTTCATAACATCCAGTTACGAGACTCAGCGGGACGGGTCATCGACCCCAGCGCCGCGGATCCTGCATTCCCCGATCTCGCTGCCACCTGTGCGCCTTGCCATGATGTCGAGGCCGCCGCGGGTGGACTGCACGCTGGTGACGGACCCGATGCGAGACGAGGCGAACCCTGGTTCTTGCTGGATGCTCGTAGCGCCACCGGCTTGCCGGTACACCACCGATCCTGGCCGGCTCTAAACAAGCCCGAGGATCTTGGCATCGTTGCGACAAATTGGAGCCGCATCTTCGGTCGCCATGATACCGGGGGTAACGCAGGCACCACCGAGGCGGCTTCCGACTGTCTCGTATGTCATCTCGCAGGCGGATACGATTTCGCCAAGCGCATCGAACATCTCGATTCGGGCGACCCCGCACCAGTTCCGTTCATCGCTGCTGGACTCATCGATGACGATGGCAACTACGACACTCCCCGATTCGGTAGCGATGGTCGCGTCGAACTCGAGTTGCTCGCAGACGCCGGTCCCGGTGCCTGTCTGCCGTGCCACACCGTCACGACCCTGGAGAACTCTGAAAACCCGCGCTGGCTCCACGACGAAGATATTCACCTGTCGGCCGGAATGACCTGCGTCGATTGTCATCGATCGGGAATCGCCCATCACATCGTGAGAGGATACGAGGGAGAATCCCGACCGGACGGAGTGGATGTCTCGTCTCTCAGTTGTCGTGGCTGCCACATGCAGGATGAAGGCGGGCACCTGGCTGCCCCGAAACCACTCCACAAGGGGCTTCCCTCCTTCCATCTCGAAGAGATCCAGTGCACCGGGTGTCATTCGGGACCGCGCCCCACATCGATGGGAAAACGGGTGTGGACCTCACGAGCACACAAACTCGGCGAACCGAGCCAGAAACGCGATCCGAAAACAGCACCTCGCATCGTGTCATCGATGAAAAGAGACGACTCGGGAAAAATAGGTCCAGTCCGACTCGCCTGGCCCGATGGCTGGGGAATGCTCGATGAAGTTGGATCGATACGACCGATCTCCCCCGATCTGTTACGCCGCCCGCTGCGCAAGGCTCTCAGGGTGAGAGCAAATCTTGCCGAAGAGGTCAGTGCCAAACTGCCCAGCAATGACGCCAGAGAGATGATCCACGCAGCGTTGCTACAGATCGGCGAATCCATCGAAGAACAGGGAGAACCTGTTTTCTTCTCCGGTGGTCGGGTACTCGGTATTGATCCTGCTGGAGGAGTGCGGGAAATCGATTCCGCTTTCGCAAGTGCCGTGACCTGGCCCATCTCGCACCCGGTCCGCCCCGCGAGAGCCGCGATCGGATCCGGTGGCTGTATTGATTGCCACTCGAATACCAGTCAGTGGCTTACCTCCGCCATCGGTCCGACTTCGATGTT
>JBBWWE010000263.1:0-15573 GCA_050256595.1 Planctomycetota bacterium | reverse complement strand
GCCCGTGATGTCGCGGTGGTGCGAGCTCACCGTCTGGGCATCCCCTGCATCCTCGGATCGGCGACTCCATCGATGGAGTCGCCGATCCGAGGATGCAGGGGATGCCCAGACGGTGAGCTCGCACCACCGCGACATCACGGGCGTGGTAGCGAGGGGAGTTCTCCTGCTTGTAGGAGGACTCATGGGATTCGTCGACGACGATGATGCCCAGATCGGGAACCGGGGCGAACACAGCACTGCGTGCTCCCAGCGCGATGCGAACCTCGCCTCTTCGGAGTCGTTCGTAATGCAGGGCCCTCTCGCCATCAGGAAGCATCGAGTGAAGGACGGCGACCGGACCGAGCCGCTCGGTGAATCTTTCGACTGCCTGCGGTGTGAGAGCGATCTCCGGCAGCAGAACCAGCGCCCCTTGCCCCTTATCCAGCACTTTCTGGACGCAACGGATATAGACCTCGGTTTTTCCGCTTCCGGTGACTCCATGGAGCAGGAAGGTCCTGAACTGCTCGGCATCGAGGCAACTGTTGATCCTGTCGATCGCCTGTAACTGATCGCTGTTAGGTTCGAAGGGCGGAGGCTGGAGCAACTCGGAAGATTTGCGACTCTCCGCACCAGGAGTTCCAAACTCCGATGGAGGTGCATCGAAGATCTGTACAAGCCCTCGCTTGGCGAGGGTCTTGATCGGGCTCTCGCTGGTGGAGCAGGTGGCCATGAGACTTCTGAGTGGCCGCGGCTGATCGCTATTTTGAAGTTGCTCGAGGATCTTATGTCGTGCTAGGGCACCTGTTTCTTGCGGGTCGAACTTCTTTCCTTCAGCGGTGAGTTGAACCCAACGAACCTGTCGAATTCGACGAGTTCGTACCGGACGCGGTACTGCACACTCGATCACCTCGCCGATGGAGCACAGATAATAATCTGAGGTCCATTGCAACAGGTCGAGTAACTCGTTGGACAGTTCGGTGCCGTCAGGAACCCTACAATCAACTTCACGAAGTTTTGGATGCGGAGAATGGTCGGTCAATTCGACAACCCAGCCATGTCGTTTGGTGGGACCAAAAGGGACACGGACCGGAACCCCGGGATGGATTTGATCGATCAACGACTCCGGAATCAGGTAATCGAAAGGTTCATGTCGGGGTATCGGGAGTGCTACCCGAGCGATACTGGCCTCCACGAATCCCCCTCCATTACCGTTGCTACCCAGTTTCCCGGGCAAATTGGCGCTCTTATCGTTACCTGCAACAGGTTCTTACGGCAAGGGGCAGGGTTTCCTTGAGAACAAAGCCGGGAAACGGGATGATGTAAGAACCGGGTTCTCGGCCCTGGGGGGGGGAAGTCCCTCCAGGTGGACGGAACCGGCTTTGTAACTGTCATGGAGTGTGAAATGAGCCGAAACATCGCGACCACCAGAGAATGGTTCCGCCAGGCCTTCGATGCCAGGTACCTGGAGGTCTACCCCTGGCGCGACGAGACCTCTGCCGAGCGAGAGGTCTGTAGCGCCATCGAATGGCTTCAGGCACTTCCCGGGAATCGATTTCTGGATCTTTGCTGTGGCGCGGGTCGACATAGTATTTGGCTCAAGAAGGCCGGATTGGATCTGGTCTCCCTCGATCTCTCCGACGATCTGCTGAGGGAAGCGAGACGCAGACTCGGGGAGGATGCAGTGCTGGTCCATTCCGATGCTCGGGCCATACCGCTGCCGACGGCGAGTTTCGATCAGGTGGCGATGTTTTTCACATCGTTTGGATATCTCCCGACCGACGATGAAAACCTTGCAGTGCTGGGAGAGGTCGCCCGGGTAGTGCGACCAGGTGGTGGTTTTCTCGTCGATTTACCCGATCGGGGTTCCACCATCGCTGGCCTTGTTGCCAGTAGTCATCGAAATCAAGGAGATTTGCACATCGAAGAAACCCGTTCCATCACGACCGATGGAAAGAGGGTCGAGAAGCAGGTCGTATTGAGTCGTGGTGGCCAGCAGCATGAATACATCGAATCTGTTCGTCTTTACGAAATCGACGAACTGGAATCGATGCTCCATTCTAGCGGCTGGGAGTTTTCTCTTGTGCACGGAAACTGGGATGGAAATCGGTACCTTCCAGGAGATAGCGACCGGATGATTGTGGTAGCTCGAAGGGCCGAGGAGAACTGATGGTCGACCAGCAAAGCAACCTGTTCGAGTTACTCCGGTCTCGCGATGAAAGGGCTTCGGCTCTTCTCGGCAAGATCGCCATCGAGTCGGCCGAGGTGATCGAGGAGATTGGCCGATGCGAACCCGATCCGGTGCGACGGAAACAGTTGCTCGAGGCGTTGCGGCCGGGCTGGGAGAAGCTCGAATTGCCCCTCGAGGCACGCAAGGCGATCGAGCGACTCGAGGATCCACAAACCAGGATCGTGATCGCCGGACAGCAGCCGGCGCTGTGGGGGGGCCCCTTGCTGGGGATCTCCAAGGCGATTTCCGTGGTGGTGCTGGCAAAGCAGCTGGAGACGGCGGGAATCCCCGCGGTTCCTCTGTTCTGGGTCGCTGACGATGACCATGACGCTGGCGAACTGGATCCGGGCTATTTCCTGACCGGCAAGAGTCCGGGCAATCCCCACGTTGGTGGACGCCGACCTCTTTTCGATCTGCGTCACAGGCAATTGCCCGAAGAACGACTCGCCGCGCTCTCCGATGCCATCGGAGATGCCCGCCATGGATCGGAGGCGATCGCGATCGCCTCGTCGGCCATCGCATCGGGGCCGGCACAAGAATACGTCTCCCTGCTTTCTCATCTGCTCATCGACACTCCGCTGTTGCCCGTTCTTCCTCGGTGGTTGCGGAAGTTGCAACGTCCCATCGTCGAGCGAGTGGTCCAGGATGTGGATCAGTTCCGGGACCTGGTAGCAGCCGCTTGCCAGCAGCAGCAGTCGATGGGGATTCCAGCTCCGGTCGGGGTTCCACGCGCAGAGCCGTTCTTTGTCATCGATGAAGATGGATTGCGCAGAAGGCCAGGTGAAGTTCCCGGAACTGTTCATGAAATCGTTGCAGAGGATCCCCAGGCGATATCCCCGGATGCTCTTCTGAGAACGATCGTTCAGGACCAGGTGATCGCTCCTGCCGCGGTGATCCTCGGGCCGACCGAGTTCTGTTACACCCTCGAGACTCGCATGGTGCGTCAGCAGTGGGGTCTCTGCCGACCTCTCTGGTTACCGCGTCCTGGATTGCGTCCCGTCGATCGGGACGCGATCGAGGCGATCACCGCCGAGGGGATCGATGTGCGGCGCATCGGTGCGGGTGTTGAGGCGAGGGACTTGATTGCGTGTGCTGCTGCTCGCAAGGAAGCACAGGACCTTGCTGATGAAGGGACCGTATTCATCGATCGGGTCGAGGCACTGGCTTCGCGAGATGATGCCAGCGATGCACTCAGACGGCGGTCGAGACGACTGGCACGCAACTGGCGCCAGCAGCTGGAGCGACTCGAACAGGCCATCGAGCGAGGGCTCGACGGGGGGGTCGAAGAAACTCGTGAGCGGATCGATGTCCAGCTGGGCAAACTGTTCCCGGGTGGCCTCGAGCCGGAACGACACCGGAACCTGCTCGATCTGATCGCTCATGAAGGACCCGGGGTGATCGATCAGATGCGAGAGACTCTCGAACAGGCAGCGGTGCGCTGGGATGGTTCCATCCACCAGTTCTTCACTCGAGCAGATGAGGAATCCGACTCGAAGAAACTGCGAGAGGAGCAACACGATGGTCAGCGATGATCGAAAACTCGATTTGCTGGTGGTTGCTGCTCATCCCGATGACGCAGAGATAGCCATGGGAGGAACGATCCTCGCCACCATCGCAAGTGGCTCGAGGGTCGGAATCGTCGATCTGAGTCGAGGAGAACTGTCGAGCCGAGGGACCCCGGAACTTCGGGCGGAAGAGACTTCAGCGGCCACGCAGTTGCTCGGTGTCCACTGGCGGCACTGTCTCGAGTTTCCAGATGGATCGATTCGCGATGATGATGAATCGCGTCAGGCTCTGGTCGCGGTGTTCCGCCAGACCCGACCCAAGGTGGTACTGGCACCGTGGAAGGATGATTTGCATCCGGATCATGCTGCGGCGGGATTGCTGGCCTATCGAAGCCTCTATCTCGGTGGGGTTCGCAACTATCCGGCTCGAGCGGCGGACTCAGCGGACGTGGTACAGCACAGGGCGGCGGCGCTTGGTTACTACATGTGCCACACTCCGTTCGATCCGAGCATCGTCGTCGACATTTCCGAACACTGGAATCGCAAACTCGAGGTGGTGCGGTGCTATCGGTCCCAGTTCCATGATCCTGCTCACGAAGGACCGCCGACAAAGATCTCCAGTCCTCAGTTCATGGCGGCAGTCGAGGGAAGAGCCAGGGATCTGGGCTCTCGATCGGGTGTCGAGTTCGGCGAAGCGATCGTATGGCAGGATCCTCCCGCGGTGGCCAACCCGGTCGACCTGGTGGTCGGTGAGGGGCTTTCTTCCGGACCCGCGGAGTCGTCAGAAACCGAAGACCGATGAAGATCGCACTGGCTTGTCATCCGACTCACGGCGGAAGTGGAGTGGTGGCGGCTGAACTCGGCATGAGACTCGCGTCCCGCGGACACGAGGTCCACTTCGTCTCCTACGAACGACCTTTTCGCCTGGATCCTCTCGCATCAGGAGTTCACTTCCACGAGGTTCAGGTTTCTTCTTACCCGCTGTTTCGTTATCCACCCTACGCCCTTGCTCTCGCCAACGAACTTCTGAAAGTCGTCGATACCGAAGGTGTGGAGATCATCCACGCTCATTACGCCATTCCTCATTCACTGGCAGCGGTGCTAGCTAGAAATATGCAAGACGATGGAAACGTGAAGGTGGTGACGACTCTACATGGTACGGACATCACCTTGGTGGGAGCCGATCCTTCCTACGCGGGGATTACCCGCTGGGCCATCGAGCAGAGTGATCGGGTGACGGTGGTCAGTGACTGGCTTGGAGATGCGACCCGCCAGGAACTCGCTCCTGATTGCGAACTCCAGACGATCCACAATGCGGTCGATGCGACCGCCTACTGTCCCGATCGGGCAGATCCGGACTTGCGGGCGAGGTTTGCGGCTCCCGGCGAACTTCTTGTCGTCCATGTCAGTAACTTTCGACCGGTGAAGAGGGTTTCCGATGTCATACGAGCCTTTGCCCGGGGAGCCGAGCAGATTCCGGCGCGATTGTTGATGGTTGGCCAGGGGCCCGATCTGGCACTGTCCCAGGAGGAGGCGAGAAAAGCTCGGATCGAGCATCGAATCTCGTGGCTCGGGCCCATCGATGACACCTCTGCACTGCTGGCCAGTTCCGATCTGTTCTTGCTACCTAGTGAGAGCGAATCGTTTGGTCTCGCGGCGCTGGAGGCGATGGCATCTGGATTGCCAGTTGTCTCTACCCACTCCGGTGGCATACCATCGGTGGTGATACCGGGAGAGGCGGGATTGCTGGCCGAAGTCGGAGATGTCGAGGATCTCGGGGAGCACGTCCGCCTTCTTCTCAGCGATGCCGATCTTCGCCAACAAATGTCACAGACCGCCCGAGCGCTGGCCGTGGAGAAGTTCGGCTGGGATCAAGTCATCGAATCGTACGAGAAGTGCTATGAAGATTTGCTCTCGGATGGAGGGTGAGGAGTTTTCGCTGCACCGAGGGCCTGCCACGATGGCCCGCCGGCGGTTTCAATGGCATGAGGGATCGCCGACCAGATGGCTTCGAGACACTCGCCAATAGCCTTCGGATTTCCTGGCAAGTTGACGACCAGACAGGTTCCGATCAAACCGGCGCCTGCCCGTGACAGGATGGCGGTCGGTACGGCTTCCCAACTGGCGGCTCGCATCTTCTCTCCGAATCCTGGAATCATGGTGCTACAGCAATGCCTCGTTGCTTCGGGAGTGAAATCACGGGCCCCGATGCCGGTACCGCCGGTGGTGATCACCAGTGAGCAGATGGCCCCGAGATCCCGGATCTCCTGCTCGATGGCATCGAGGTCGTCGGGGACCAGGCGTAGAACGAAGGGGGGCGCCTCGGAGAATCGCCCTTTGAGCCAGTTGTGGACCGCGGGGCCACCTAGATCCTCGTATTCGCCCCGAAAAGCTCGATCCGAGACGGTCAGTATTCCGATCGGAGCCTGTTCATTTGCCATCTTCTTACCTCCGTTGGACTAACGTAAACCATGAAGATTCCAGGAGAAAGGACTACAAAAGTAGGGCGAAATCCGTGATGATTGGCTCTATGAAGAATTTCCCGCTTTTTTCGGGGGAAATCGAGTTCTTTGTCGTCATCCTGTTGAGGAAGATAGGAAACAAGGGTCTAAAGACCAACCGTCGCCTTTCCTCGTTAGTTTTTGCGGGCGGTTGCAGGACCCTGCTGGAGGTTATCGATGCGCCTTCTCATTTTGATTCTCGCTCTCCTGACGGTGGTCAGTACCACCAGTTGGATCGTTGGACAGTCGGGCGAGGGAGCTCGCAGACCTCTCGATTTGCCGTCCGGAGGCACTGGAGGCGATGACGACGATGAAGACGCTCCTGAGACCATCAATTTCTGGGGTGGGGAATACGAAGGCGATGCCTTCTTCTGGTGTCTCGACAAGTCCTGTTCGATGAGCTGGAACGGTGAGATCGAACAACTGAAGCAGGAGTTCACCCAGACCCTCAACTCTCTTTCTTCTCAGGCGGAGTTTGGTGTGGTGGCTTTTTCTGGCGGTCATATCGTCTGGAATCCGATGCCTCAGCGGGCCAATCCGGCCAACAAGGGATCCGCCACCGCATGGGTACAGGCTCTCAATGCTGCAGGTTGGACCTGTCTCGGTCCGGCCGGTGTTGAGACCCTCAACATCGCCAACCAGTCTTCGAAGCAGATGAAGCAGATGCTGGTCCTCTCAGATGGAGAGCCCTATTGCGACGGTGCCAACACAGCGACCCAGACGCTGGCGGACATCACCGCAGCGAACTGGCAGCGCATTCCGGTCAACACCATCTACATTGCCACCGACAATGGCGGGATCACCTTCATGCAGCAGTTGGCGGCTCAGAATAACGGCACCTTTTTCCAGCCGAACTAACGATTTGAATTTGATCAGCGATTGAAAAACGGGTCGGCGTCACATGGCGCCGACCCGCTTCTCATCGGAGGAGATCGAGAAGATCCGTGAGGCGAGGAGCCGTCATCATGAGCGGGAAGATCTTCTGCTTCGGGGCCGTGGTCGCCGACCTGATTGCTCGTGAGATTCCCCGACTCCCCGATGCTGGAGATTCGGCGCGAACGCCTGCTGTCTCGCTGGCGCTGGGCGGTTGTGCTGCCAATGCAGCGACAGGTCTCGCCCGGCTGGGCCAGCCGGTGCTGCTGTGTGGGGCTGTCGGTGATGACGATCTGGGAAATTTCGTTCGCCGAGAACTATCCAATGAAGGCGTCGATCTGCACAACCTCCGTGTCGAGTCCGAATCCCCGACCGGAGTGAGTTTCGTCATCAATGTCGAGGGGCAGGACCGACGTTTCATCTCTGCCACAGGCGCCAATGATGAAGCGTGGCCAGAGCATTTCGACATCGATCAACTAAAAGCGGCCACAGCGGTTTCCTTTCATGGCTATGGCCTGGCGAAAAGGCCCAATGTCGAGGACGTAGAATCCATCCTTCAATCTGCCAGGAAAGCAGGAGCGACTACCGTCCTCGATGTCATCGTGATTCCCGGAGAGGATTTGCTCCCGGATCTGGAGCGATTGCTTCCTCTCGTCGATGTTTTTCTACCCAACGATGACGAGGCGAGGCGACTGACCGGTACCGATGATCCTCACCAGGCTGCCCTTCAGTTGCAATCGTTGGGTGCGCAAACCGTTGTCGTGACCTGTGGGGAACGCGGAGCGGTGTGGGCAGATACAGAGGGTTGCGGCGAGATCGGGGCACCGCAGGTAGATGAGATCGATGGCACCGGTTGTGGTGATGCCTTCGCTGCCGGTTGGATCGATGCCACTCTTCGTGGCGCGGATCTCGAGCAGAAGTTGCTCAGCGCCTGTGCCATGGGAGCGCTTACTGCAGCCGCTGAAGGCGCCATCGATGGCCTGCCCGATCGCGCTGGACTCGAGGATATGCTGCGTAATCTACGCCCCGTCTCTCTGGGGTAGATGCGTTTCGGCAATTGGTTCCGGGTGATTCTGAGCGCCGGAACCCCCTCTTCTCTTGACTCCTGAGGCACCGCAATTCACGTGCCCGCTATCGGTTGAAATCGAGCCCCCATCTGCGGCCAGAAGCAGAAAAATAGGTGAGGCTTGTTTACCGGCATGACACACCGGTCCTCCTCTTTCGCACAGACAAGACGGTTTCTTTCGTATGCAAGGAAACCGGCACGAGTTCTCGAGTCCTTCCTGAAGGAGGGGTCGATTCTCGATGTCCCTTCGAAAGGAGACAGATCGTGCCGTCGCATGACCAGACCGATTCGAGTTCTTCCCGCGGCGCTTCATGGCGTTCTCCGGGAAGTCCATTGTTGTGGATTGCCCTGATTCTTTTTGCTCTGATCGTGTCTTCAGCCGTAGGGGCCATTGACTCGGCGGAGGAGGAAGGGCCACGCAGACCTCTGGATATGCCCTCTGGAGGTGGCGGTGGAGATGACGATGCGGAAGACGCTCCCGAGACCATCATCTTCTACGGCCAGGATTACGAGGGAGATGCATTCTTCTGGTGCCTCGATAAGTCCGGATCGATGGACTGGGGTGGCGCGATGGAAGATCTCAAACAGGAAGTGTCGGCCGCAATCTTGTCTCTGAGTCCCGCCGCCGAGTTCAGCCTGGTGGCCTTCAGTTCCAATACGGTGGTGTGGTCACCGACTCCTCGCCCGGCTCGTTTGGCGGAGAAGACGGCTGCCGTGACCTGGGCAAATTCACTTCAACCGGAAGGCTGGACCTGTCTGGCGCCTGCAGCGGTCCAGACCCTGCAGATCTGTAACCTGTCGACCAAGCAGTACCGTCAGGTGCTCATCTTGAGTGACGGAGCGCCCTACTGCGATGGTGTTGACACCTCCGCCACGGCGCTCACCGAGATCACCCAGGCCAACTGGCAGATGGTACCGATTCACACCATCTTCATCGGAACCGAGACCGAGGGGATCGATTTCATGCAGACTCTGGCGGCGATGAACCAGGGGAGTTTCCACATCTGCCAGAACTGATCAGCGTAGGCGGTCTCTGAAACTGAATTCAATTCGGGCTCCCGGGGTTTCCTGGGGGCCCGTTCTCATTCTGCTGCGGAAGCTGTTCGACGCGCTGCGGTTGCCAGAATTCGACATGCCGTCGCATTCCAGCGCTGATCGAGATGGTCGTAGATCAATGCCAGTGTCTCGTAAGCGGCAGCAAGCGAGGGATGATGCGCATTCTGTTCGATCAGATGCTGGATTCCCTCCTTCAGCCACTTCTGAGCTGCGAGCAACAGTTCATCCGCACGGTCAGTGTCTTCCCCCGGTCTGGATCGAAGTTCGTCGACGGCATCGAGAAATGAAAGTCCCTGATGGAACTTCTGTTGCCATGGGGAGTGGCTGGGCTGATCGGAAGCCTCGAGGAGAAGGGCGAGCCCAGAAAAGGTCACGAGGGCCAGAACAAGCAGCAAGAGACGGCGGTTGTATCGCCGAAAGTCAGCGCGAAATAGATGATTCTCCCGGTACTGATGAAGAACACGGATTCTCTCCATAATTGCCGGGTGTCGCCATCCGCCTCGCTGTTTCAGTCCACCTCCGAGCATGGCGATATGGGCGAGTGCGCCGGCGATTGCACCCGGTTGTCCGGTCAACTCGTCGCTGACGATGTCGGCCTGGTGCTCCATATGTCGCGACAGTCTGCCGAAAAAGAACCAGAAAGCGATGGCTATGATGCCCATCCCAGCGAGTTCGTTGACGGTCGGATCTTTACTATCGAAAAGCAGCCAGCAGAAGATGAAACCGAGTGCGGCGAGCAGATAGATCCACAGGTGTCTCTGCCGAGCATGAGCCAGTTCATGAGCGAAAACTGCTTCCACTTCATCGTCGGAGGCAACCCTCAGGAGTTGATCGGTGAGGTAGATCCGTCGCTGGAAGGGAAACAGCCCGGTGATCATTGCATTGATGATCGGTCGTGAGCCGGTGTTCCATATTCTCGGTATGCCACAGTGGATGTGACCTCGCTTTGCCAGGTCCATCAGTTTCTCTCGCAGGGGTCCTGCGGGAATCGGACGCGAGGAGAGCATCGTGTTCAGCAACAACGGAAGTGCCAGGATCATGGCGACGATTCCGAGCCCAAGAAGCAGCCACGGGGGCCACGCGATATCGAGCATCCGATCAGGATGCAGCAGTATCCAGTCCTCGATCCCGCTCAACAGTGTCAGTGGTACTAGCAGTAGCGCATTCGGACGACATTGGTCCCGGAAGTCTGCCATCAGAGCGCTTGCTGAGCGCCTGTGTGCCCACCAGGAGATCGGGATGGCGCTCAGGCCGATCCCGAGGACCAGCGGAACAAAAGCCAGCGCTGTAGCCATTCCAGGCCAATCCGAGGGGATCCTGGAGCGGGTCAGGCTGAACCAGTTACCGAAGGTGAGCACTCCGAGCCACAGAACCACGGCGGTGATCATGCCGATGTTGTGAGCATGGCCAAGTCGTCGTGGTAACTCACGCTCTTGCCGGGGTCTCGAGAATCGCAGTGAAGCGGTGGTCGCCACGGCGGGGGCCAGAAGCAGAACCAGCATCGGAAAGACGAGATCGTTGGCAGGGAAGATCTCCCCGAGCCACGATGTACTGGTGAGAGCGAACTCTCCCACGATGTACCACAGCAACACTGCCAGGAACATCGTCGGGAGCGAGGTCATGCTGGCGTCACCTTTCGGGGTGCGCCGCACGGGTAAGTTAGCGGCGTACCTGAGATCGGATCAGGTACTTCATCACCTGGTCCTGATCTTCTTTTTTGATATCGATGAATCGAAGTCCGACACTACAGCGATCACGGTTTTCGGGGATCTCTTCGATCCAGGACACCTGGCACAAGCCCTTGATCGCCTGATCGAGGGAGGGCAGTAGCAGGTTGACTCCC
This sequence comes from Planctomycetota bacterium, assembly GCA_050256595.1. GTDB lineage: Bacteria > Planctomycetota > UBA8108 > UBA1146 > UBA1146 > UBA1146. The sequence continues at coordinate 4,523 of JBBWWE010000263.1, read as the reverse complement.
AGGTGGATCTTGCCCATCAGAAGCGCCGGGATCCAGTTGAAGCTGGGGATCCTGCCGTGGAGCATCAATCCTCCGCCTCCAATTTGAGACGTGGAGCCCTCGAAGACCGAATCCTCGGGGATCTCTACCTCCTTCGAGAGGAACTTGTAGCGAACCGGGATCTCGGTATGGAGTCGAACGAATTCTCGACGCTGTGAGAAGCTTTCGATCACTGAAGTCACTGGGTCCTCCTGAAGTTGTGCGGAAGATCGGATGGATCGGGTGCCGGGATTCTCTTCATCTTGAGGATATGATGTCAGCCGGGGATCGGCCAATCGGTGCTGAGCGCGATATGGCCCGGTGACGATCTTGAGTGCCCAAGGAGCCGTCTTCAGTCCTTTTTCGGTTGTTCGGGTTGTTCCGTGGGAGCCTCTTCGAGTTCCTTTTTCCGTGCTTCGATACCAGCACGACCGAGCCACAGCACGCGGCGGTTTGCCTGTTCCTCGGTGGCTTCCGGATGAACTTGCAGCTTCCACTTCTGCTCGGGTTTTTCGCCGAAGACTATGGGGAGTCGGATCAGAACTCCGCGCCGAGAGACCAGCAACCCGGCCTCGGTTCCGGGTGGATGCTGGAGACAGATCGTCGACCAGTTTCCTGACGATGTCCGGTACTTGTTGAGCGCGATGATTTCATCCCCGGTATTGAGACCCCCATCATAGGCGGGGGTGCCACGACGCACACGTGTGATGACCCAGCGTCCGCCCGATTCGCTGGCATCGATCCCGAGCCAGCCGGGTACCGGTTCTTCCTCGTCCTCTTGTTCGTCCTTTTCCTCTTCGTCGTCGTCGTCTTCTTTCTCTGGTTTGAAGTGTAGGCCGAAGACCTCGAGTGCATCTTCGTACTCGAGTTCATCGGTACCATCGATGAAGCGTTCGAGCCAATCGGAGAGATCCGTTTCCGCGACCTCCTCGAATACGGAGAACAACTGCTGATGAGAATAACCGCGCTCGCCGGAATACCTGCGATAGGCCAGACGCATCGCATCGTCGAGGGTTCGCTGATGATTACTGGCGGCTCGTATCTTGGCATCCAGAAGCCAGGCGACCACGGAACCCTTGGTGTAGTAGGAGATCTGGCTATTGACGGAGTTTTCATCACGCTGGTAGTAGCGGATCCACGCATCCGTGCTGGCTTTAGAAAGAGGCAAGACAAGGCGGCCGGGAGTCTGCTGGATACTGGAGATCTGCTTGCCGAGCCGTTCGAGGTATTCCTTCTGATCGATCAGCCCTGCCCGTGCGATGAGGAGGTCGTCGTAGTAACTCGTGAACCCTTCGACGAACCAGAGATCTGGAGTGAACACCTCCTGCTCGTAGTCGAAAGGACCCAGCGCCTCGGGGCGCAGACGTTTTCCATTCCAGGCATGGAAGTGTTCATGACTGACGAGACCGTACCAGCCCTTGCGTCGATCCTTGTCTCCCCAGGTCCACCGTCCTGTGAGCATCAAGGTACAGTTATTGTGCTCGAGTCCGCCTCCGCCTTCTGCGATGACGTTGAGGTAGCGGTATTCATCGTAGGGGATCTCGCCCCAGAAACTGGCCAGTTCGGAGGCGATGCGGCGCACTTCCTTGGCGCATTCTTCATCATCCCAGAGTTCCTCTCCCCCGAGGTTCACCAGATGATGCGGGATCGATTCGATCTCGAATTTCTGAACTCGAGGGGAACCGAAGATGATGGGAGAGTCACACAGTTGATCGATATCGCGGGCACGCCATCGATTGGGCCCCGTCTCTGGCAGCGCGGTGACCACGCTGGCCATCGTTTCGGGCAATTCGATGCTGATATCGAAGGGGCCTTCACTCGAGCGTTGTAGCAGGAAGGTGGCGGCTCCGTTGAGGAATCCAGATCCGGCCTCGACGAAGTTGGTACGAACGGTCAGTAACCGGGCATAAAGGCGGTAGCGAACCACCACCTCGCCACCGCCGGTCGTCTGGATCTGCCAGGTATTTTTCGAGGGGCGTTCCACTTCGAGAGCCGCGCCAGTCTCATCGATGGCGGTGATCTCCTCGATATGCCGTGCGTAGTCGCGGATCTTGTAGGAACCCGGGGTCCAGACCGGCAACCATAGTTCCAGTTTGCCACTGGCAGGGGCGACGAACCTGGCTTCGACGACAACGCGATGCTGAGGCGCTTCGGCGAGGGAGATGCGGTAACTCACGGCGGCAGGATCTTGAAGTTCTGTTGCCGGTTGAACCGTCGTCGACACCAGTGTCAGGACCAGCAGCGGCCAGAACATCAGTAGCCCTTCGAGATGATGACCCGATGCGCACTGGGTTTCCCGGTAACCATGCACTGACCCGGATCGTCCGGGGCTTCGAAAGGAAGATTGCGGATCGTCGCCTTCGTTTCGTTCTGGATCTTCTCCTCTGTTTCGGTGGTTCCGTCCCAGTGACACATGAAGAAACCGCCTCCAGGGATGCGTTCTTTGAACTCATCGTAACTATCGACGGTGTAGGTCCGATCTTCACGTGAGGCCAGCGCCTTCTCGAACAGACCCTTCTGTGCCTCTTCGAGCACGCTCATCACCTGGGCGGTAACCTGCTCGACCGGCAGCGACTTCTTCTCGCCGTTGTGGCGGAAAGCGAGCACCACTTCACCCTTCTCCAGGTCGCGAGGGCCGACCTCGATGCGCACCGGGACGCCCTTCAGTTCCCATTCGTTGAACTTGTAGCCGGGACGAAATTGTTCGCGGTCGTCAAGATGAGTTCTGGCACCGGAGTCCTTGAGCGCAGCTTCCATGCGGCTGCAGGCCTCGAGAACAACGTTGCGCTGTTCTTCTCCCTTGTAAATCGGCACGATCACCGTCTGGATCGGAGCCAGTCGCGGTGGCAACACCAGCCCCTGATCGTCTCCATGGGCCATCACCAGTGCTCCGAGCAGCCGGGTTGATACTCCCCACGAGGTGGCCCAGACATACTCTTCGGACCCCTCGGAACTCTGGTACTTCACATCGAAGGCCTTGGCGAAGTTCTGGCCGAGATCGTGACTGGTACCGGCCTGGAGCGCCTTGCCGTCACCCATCATTGCTTCGATCGAGTAGGTCTTGACCGCGCCGGCGAACTTCTCGCGCTCCGTCTTTACTCCCTGGATCACTGGCATCGCCATGTACTCCTCGGCGAATTTTGCATAAACACCGAGCATCCGGATCGTCTCCTCGTGGGCTTCTTCTTCAGTGGCGTGCGCAGTGTGACCTTCTTGCCACAGGAACTCGGTGGTGCGCAGGAACAATCGAGGACGCATCTCCCAGCGCACCACATTGGCCCACTGGTTGATCAATAGTGGCAGGTCTCGGTAGGACTGGATCCACCTGCTGAAGGTGTCCCCGATGATCGTCTCCGAGGTGGGTCGAATGACGTAAGGCTCTTCCAGTTCTTTTCCGCCGGCGTGGGTGACGACTGCCAGTTCCGGAGAAAAACCTTCGACGTGTTCAGCTTCCTTGCGCAGGAAACTTTCGGGGATCAACAGCGGAAAGTAGGCGTTGACGTGGCCGGTCTCCTTGAACATGCCGTCGAGCACCGATTGCATCTGTTCCCACAGAGCGTATCCGTAGGGTTTGATGATCATCGAACCGCGAACAGGTGCGTTCTCGGCCAGTTCGGCTCGCTGCACCACTTCCTGATACCAGCGGGGAAAATCCACACTCTGGCTCGTCAGTTTTTCTGCCATGGTGTCCTCCAGATCCAACCACAGCGGCGGTCGGAGCGTCGAGGGTAGCCGAATGACTCGATGTCGGCAACGCGAGCGCTTTCCTGGAACCGACGGATGGTCCAGAATCTGATCTGGAACAGCACAATAGAGGAGGTTGAATGGCCACGATCAGGGAAGTCGATGTTCAAGAACTCACCGGTGGCGTGATGGATCAGGTCATCTCACTGCAGCGCGACATTCACAGTCATCCGGAGATCGGTTTCGATACCGTTCGTACCGCCGGGCTGGTTGCCCAGCATTTAAAGGCTGCTGGAATCGATACTCGCGAGCAGATCGGCAAAACCGGTGTGGTGGGGGACATCGAGGTTCCCGGCGCGACTCGTTGCGTCGCTTTCCGCGCCGACATGGATGCCTTACCGATGGACGAGGAGAGCGACCTTCCTCATCGAAGCACCATTCCCGGTGCTGCACACATGTGTGGTCATGATGCTCATACCTCGATGCTGGTCGGGGCGGCGACAGCACTGGCTGGAATTCGTGATCGTCTGCCCTGCTCGATCCGGTTCATCTTTCAGCCCAACGAGGAGGCCTTACCTGGCGGTGCACCCGCGATGATTGCCGATGGCTGCCTCGAAGGTGTCGACAGGATCTTCGGGATGCACGTCTGGCCCGAATTTGATACTGGTAAGATAGGCATCGTCGAGGGCCCGACGATGGCGCAACCAGATACCTTCCGCATCCAGATCACCGGACGCGGAGGACATGCCGCGACTCCGCATGCTTGCATCGATCCCATCGTGTGTGGTAGCCAGATCATCTCATCGGCTCAGCACATCGTC
>JBBWWE010000262.1:0-5866 GCA_050256595.1 Planctomycetota bacterium | reverse complement strand
AACGGCGTGGTCGGTTTTCCACCCAATGTGGTGAACGACCCGGCCGGACCCTATGGCGGAGTCAATCCTCCTCCAAATGCTGGAACTGGATTCGAGCCACCTCTCAATCCCGCGGTCGGTACTCCTCCGCCAGTGTCGCTGATTGTTCAGCGCTTCGACCAAGATGTTTGGCTCGATGATAACGGAACTGACTGGGGTCCCCTGGTCAGTGGTCCCCAGGCACTGTTGTCGGGGCGCCCGGTCGGTTGGGATCTCGCCGATCATGACGTTGCGGTGATCGATACCAGCGACAACTCCGTGGTCTACATCAAGACCCTGATGAACATGTGCATGGCCATTGCAGTGCGCCCTTCCGATGGGGCGATCTCGGTGGTCGGTACAGATGCTCATAACCTGATCCGCTTCGAACCAAACGTCGAGGGACACTTCATCGATGTGCTGCACGCGTTGATCCCGGCGCCAGGTGGTAGCGTTCCCAGCATAGAAAATCTCAATCCTCATCTGCCACCCGGCGCAAGTAACATCCCGCCGGCCGAGCGGGTTCTGAGCCTTGGAGATCCACGGGCGATTGTGTGGAGTTCCGATGGCACCAGGGCCTATGTCGCCGGAAAGGGATCCGGCAATGTCATCGAAATCAATTCAGACGGAACCCGGAATCAGTCCGTTACTCCCTATGATGTCGGAGCTGGAGCCACTGGATTGGCTCTCGATGAATCACGCGGCAAGTTGTACGTGCTCGAGCATTTTGATGCTGCAGTGGCGGCCATCGATTTGCAGAGTGGAACCGTCAGCGGGCGTGCCACATACCACGATCCGACCACCCCGGCGGTGATTGCCGGTAGACCGTTTCTCTACGACACCCACCTGACCTCTGGTATGGGGCAGGTTTCTTGTGCGTCCTGTCACGTCGATTCTCGTACCGACCGGCTATCCTGGGATCTGGGCAATCCATCGGGTGAGATCGAGCCTTTCGTGGATGTTTGCAACATGAATCTTCCGATTCCTGGAGCCCCGGACTGCGAAGATTTCCATCCGATGAAGGGTCCGATGCTGACCCAGACGTTGCAGGACATCATCGGCAAGGAGCCTCACCACTGGCGTGGTGATCGCTTCGGGCTCGAGGCATTTGGTGGCGCCTTCATCTCCGTCAACGCTGCTGATCAACCGCTCGCCGGCGACGACATGCAAGATTTCGAGGGCTTTCTCGCGAGCATATATTTCCCGCCCAATCCGTTTCGCGGGTTGACCAATGACTTGCCGACCTCTTTACCGCTCGATGGGCACTACACCACCGGACGTTTTGCTGCTGAAGGACAACCCCTTGGTCCCGGCAACGCGGTTACGGGCCTGGCGCTTTACCGTGCTGCACCGGTCGGTCTCGATGGTGGTTTGCAGTGTGTCTCTTGTCATACCCTTCCCACCGGCATTGGCCCGAATTCCTTCCTGGGCAATGGATTTGTGATGGAGGAGATTCCCGATGGCCCCTTCGGTGAGAAGCATCACGGTATGGTGAGTGTCGATGGCTCAACGCAGCGCAACATCAAGATTCCACAACTGCGAAACCTCTACAAGCGCACCGGTTTCAACATGACGCAACAGTTGAACACCAATGGTTTCGGATTTGTCCACGATGGAAGTGTCGATTCCATCGAGAGATTTATCAGCGAACCTGCCTTCGATGTCACCAGTGACCAGCAGATTGCGGATCTGACCGCCTTCATGTTGGCTTTTTCCGGATCGGATCTCCCGGTGGGGAATAACTCGAACCCCTTCGAGCCTGTCGGCACCCTCAGCCTGGATACGCATGCCGCTGTGGGGCAGCAGATCACTCTCGATGAGACAAACCGCGACAATCCTGCAGTCCTGGCCATGATCGAGACGGTCCGCGCCGAGGCAGTTCTCGGGCGGGTCGGGATCATCGCCAAGGCATTGCGTAATGGCGTGGTGCAGGGCTGGGTCTATCTCGGTTCTATTGATTTGATGCAATCAGATACCCTCGGAGAGGCGACCAGTTTAACCAATCTGATCAATACCGCGGTCGCTGGTCAGGAGTTGACCCTCTCGGTGGTTCCGACCAACAGTGCGATCCGCCTCGGAATCGATCGTGACATGGATGGATTTTTCGACGGAGAAGAACGGCTTGCCTGTTCAGATCCTGCCGATCCCTTTTCTCTTCCGGGATCATGCAACGGGATTTTCTTCCTTCGAGGCGATGCAAACGGTGACGCATCTCTCGATATTTCCGATGCGGTCTCGATGCTGGAGTACCTCTTCAACGGTTCAACGTCCGGTAGTTCCTGTCAGGATGCTTACGACACCAATGATGACGGTGACATCAACATTGCAGATCCGGTGCGCCTGCTCGACTACCTGTTTGCAGGGGCCGCAGAGCCGCCGGCACCGGGAATCCAGTGTGGAGAAGATCAGACCGGCGATGCGCTGCTTTGTCAGCAGTCGACCTGCCCCTGACGGTTTTCTCGATCATCGGTAGAGTCGATCAAGGATGAAGTGGCCACAGGATCGGGATGAGGTATCCCGCTACCGCCCAGATCACGACCACCAGCGGCGCACCGACCCGAGCAAAGTCCCCGAAGCGGTATCCTCCGGCGCCGTAGACCAGCGTATTGGTCTGGTAGCCGATCGGCGTCAAGAACGACAGAGAAGCCCCGAAAGCCACCGCCATGACAAATGGGTAGGGGGAGGCCTGCACCTCGGTAGCGATCTTCAGAGCCACCGGCACCAGCACTGCAGCGACCGCCGCGTTCGAAATCATCTCTGTCAGCAAGGCCGCACTGATCAGCGTTACCACCACCAGTCCCGGGCCGCCGAGGTATGGCTGCAAACTGGCGACGATCTGCGCAAGCCAACTGGCGGTTCCACTGCTGACCATGGCACTTCCGAGAGCCAGTGTTCCGGCGATCAACACCAGAACCCGCCACTGCACCGCTTCGTAAGCCTTTGCACCAGAGATGCATCCCGTGATGACCATGGCGACAGCCCCGAATAGAGCTATCGATGCCATCGGCAAGGCCTGGGTTGCCAGCATTCCGATGACAGCGATCAGGATCAAGATGGCCAGTGGTGCTTTTTGTTTACGGACGACAACATCGTTGACTCCCGACATCAGTACCAGACCCTCTTCTGCGCGGATCCTGTCGAGACCTTCCGGGGTTCCCTGGATCAATAGCACGTCTCCGACCCGCAGTGGATGCTCGCTGATCTTGCTTTTCATGTGCATTCCGTGGCGCTGGATGGCAAGAACGTGAAGGCCGAAGCGACGCCGCAATTCGGCAGCGCCGAGATTCATTCCGACGTAATGACTGTTCGGCAGTACCAGCAATTCTGCAAGTTGAGCTTCCTTCTCGATGGCCGTCCCCTGGGTCTCCGAGACGATTTCGGACAGACTGACCACGCCTGCCTCTTCCTGCAGGGTCATCAGGTTCTCGATGGTTCCCGAGATCACCAGCGCATCCCCTCTTTGGAGGACCTGGTTCGCCAGAGGGGGCCAGATGATCTCCTCGCTTCGAATGATCTGGAGGATCCGTATCTGGTCGTTTTCGGCCAGAAGGGTGTCTTTGAAGCGTTTCCCGATCAGGTCGCCGCCACGAATTTCGATCTCGGTGACGTATTCCTGATGTCGACGATCTCCCCCCAGGCTCGCCAGGGAGGTGATGGTCTGACGTACAGGAACCAGTCTTGGCCCGATGGTCAGCAGGTAGACCAGGCCGATCACCGCGATGATTGCACCGAGTTTGGTGAACTCGAACATGCCCAGCTGGATGGAAGGATCGCTTTCTTGTGCGATGGACGCGACGAGGATGTTGGTGGAAGTACCGATCAGAGTGCAGGTACCTCCGAGGATGGCTGCGTAGGAAAGAGGAATGAGAATCGTAGATGGATTCAAGCCACTGCGAAGACAGGTGCCGAGTACAACAGGGATGAACATCGCCACAACTGGTGTGTTGTTGAGAAAAGCACTCGAGACGAGAACGATGAGGAGTATCAATGCGGTGAGCACACGGTGATTTCCGCCGCTCCACTTCGTCAGGTTGTTCGAGATGAATCCGAGTGCGCCCGTTCGCAGTAATCCTTCACTGACGACGAACAGGGCTCCGACGCCAATCACCGCAGGATGAGCGAAACCCTTCAATGCTTCTTCAACGGGGAGGATGCCGCTTATTGTCAGATATAGTAGCAAGAGGATGGCGACTACATCGACAGCGAGCAGTTCACTGGCGAACAGGATCATCGTCACTCCGAGGAGGATCAGGACCTCGATGATTTCCGGGGTCACTCTTTGTCTCCTCTCTGCTTCACTCGGTGGGTCACCAGACGATGTGAGTCGCACTCCGGCTGGGAGGATAACTGTGCAGGCTCCAATCTCTCCAGTCGTTTATCGATCTTGACATCCCTGAAGGGCTCTGGAGCGGCTGCTATCGACTCGGCTGGCTCGTTTCGAGCCCTCCTGAAGATACTCGATTTGGACTGGATCGAGGCCGGGACGGGGTTGCTGGCGCGTTCGGCACGCCCGGACAGGATCGAGATGGGGCGATGTGAATCTGATCGGTCATCGGCTCGGTTTACCAGATGGTTGTGGCAACCGAAGTGGAACGACTTGAGAAGTGACGACAACTGTCGATGATCTCGGGATCGTGTTGAGCGGCTGAAGTGGCTGGCGGCAGTAGCCTGGCAGCGAGTCGACTCGTGTTAGAAGCCTGGCGATGTGTACAGACCAATGCGAATAAGATGCTGATGAACAAAAAGAACAAGAAAAAAAAGAAGCGTGATCGCGAGGCATTTTTGGCGAGCCGTCACGAAATGTACCAGAAAAGTGTCCAGGAGCCGGAAGCCGACACTCGTTTCTTCAACGAAGTTTTCGTGAAAGAGTTCGGTCGTGAACCGGAGTTTTTGCGTGAAGATTTCTGCGGGACGGGTTTTCTTTCGGCGACCTGGGTCGAGGAGAAGGAGAGCCGTCGAGCGGTTGGCTACGATCTCGATCCTGACCCTGTCGAGTGGGGCAAGAAGAACAACCTCTCAAAATTAAACGATGAACAACGCTCACGCGTGGATCTGCGAATCGCCAATGTTCTCGATGCCAGCGACGAAAAAGCCGATGTTATCTGTGCGTTGAATTTCTCCTGGTGGATCTTCAAGAAGAGAGTCGAGTTGCTGGAGTATTTTCGTATGGCGAGATCTCATCTTGCAGAAGATGGTCTCTTCGTTCTCGATATGTACGGTGGCAGCGAGGCCTACGAGGAGCTGGAAGAAGAGCACGAGAAGGACGGATTCAGTTATCTCTGGGATCAGGACAAGGTGTGCGGCATCACCGACGAGGTGATCTGCCACATCTCCTTCCATTTCCCCGATGGCTCCAAGATGAAGAATGCTTTCACCTATGACTGGCGCCGCTACGGCATGAGAGAAACCCAGGAAATCCTCGCGGATGCTGGGTTTTCCCGGGTCGATGTCTACTGGGAAGGAACCGACGAGGACGGTGAGGGTGACGGAGAGTTCACGTGCCTGACCGAGGCCGAGAACACCGAAGCCTGGATCGCTTACATAGTAGCCGTCCCCTAGTTTGTGGCACTCGCGGAGACTCTAGTGACGCTTGCCACGACCCACAGTTTTACATCATAACCCGCTCGCTGCAGTGTCCCCGTTGCGGCTCGCAAAGTGGCTCCCGTGGTATAAACATCATCGACCAGAATTATCGGTGGTTTTTCTGTGCGACCCTTCCTTGTTGCAGATCGACGCACGAAGAATGCTGCCTCGGTCAGCATTCGCCGTTTTTTTGATGAGAGTGATGTCTGTGGACGTGAACCCCGGCGAACGATCCATCTCTGGTGATCGAGCCCCAGAAATCGCC
>JBBWWE010000261.1:0-3060 GCA_050256595.1 Planctomycetota bacterium | reverse complement strand
GATCAGTGCGGTGAGAATCAGACGGCTGACGTAAATCGACGAGAAGAAGGAGGTGACGATTCCGATGGAGAGGACCACCGCAAAACCCTTGACCGCTCCGGTTCCGAACTGAAACAGCACGAAGGCGGTCAATAATGTCGTCAGATTCGCATCGAAGATGGTCCAGAAGGCGCGCTGGAATCCGGCCTGGAAAGCAGCAGGCAATGCCTTTCCACGGTCCAGTTCCTCGCGAATTCGCTCGAAGATCAGGATGTTGGCATCGACCGCCATACCGACCGTCAACAGCAATCCTGCCATGCCCGGAAAGGTCAGTGTATTACGGAAGACCACCAGCAATGTGAGCACCAGCAACAGGTTGAACAACAGCGAGAAATTCGCCACCAGTCCCGCCCCGCGGTAGTAGAGGAGCATGAACGAGATGACCAGCAGGAATCCGATCACCATCGCCTGGGTTCCGCGATCGATGGATTCTTTTCCCAGAACCGCTCCCACTGTCTGCTGACTCTCGAGTTTCGGCTTGGCGGGAAGCGAACCGGCTCGCAAGATGGTGACGATGTCCTCGACTTGCTCGGTGGTGAAATTACCACTGATGGTTCCGCGACCGACGATCTGGTCGTTGATGGTTGCAACGCTCATCGCAACGCCATCGAGAACGATGGCGAGACTGCGATTGATATTCTCTCCGGTGAGATTCGCAAACAGGGTGCTCCCGGCACCACCAAACGTGAATCCCACGGCTGGGCCGCCGGTCTGATCAGTGGTCGGGCTTGCTTCCTGGATGTAGGACCCGGAGACCCTAAAACCCTTACCGTTCTCGACCACCTCCGGAGCACCTCGCAGGCCATCCACGGTTGAAGGTCGATAGACCACGATGCGATCGAGGTCGGCTGGAGGATCCTGGAGAGCACGCTGCTGTGCCGACATCATGTTGTAGGCAACCAGCGCCCGTTCTCTCTCGACCATCTTTGCTTCGATCTCGGCGATCACAGCAGTGGTCTTGTACTCGGCAGTGGAAACGAGGTGGATATTCAGTTCACCAGCACGTTCGATCTGCCCCTTGAGCCGTTCCAGTTCGTCATTATCAAAACCGGGCAACTGGATCAGTAAGCCGTTGTTTCCTGAGATGGCAACACTGATCTCCTTGAGCCCGTAGCTATCAAATCGACGGGAGATGACATCTTTGACATCTGACGCAACACTGGAGCGTTGCTCGGCCGGGATCAACTCGGTCGGGATCGTGTAGAGCAGTTCGGTACCGCCCTCGAGATCGATCCCCTTCTTGATGTCGTCCTGGTAATCCCGGAGCGAGTACACACAGGCAGCGATGAGAAGGGCCACCAGGAAAAATCCTCGGCCGACGTTCTGGATCATCGTGCAGCATCCTCTTCTTTGATCTTGGCAGGGATTTCATCCCCGGACAAAACGGCGGCGACCGACTGGCGAGATACTCGCATCCTGACATTCTTGGAATCATCGATGACGAGAATCACCATGTCCTGATCGGCATCGACCTGGACCACCTTACCGATGATCCCTCCGATGGTTCTCACCTGGTCATGTTTGTTCAAACTAGAAAGCATGTTGGCGTGTTCGCGGGCCTTCTTGCGCTGTGGACGGATCATGACGAACCAGACCACGATCCACATCAGCGCAAACATCGGCAGCAAATCGATCAGTCCCGGTCCTGCAGAAACTCCTTCTGCAGCCCCGGCGGTGGCGCCGCCTTCGGTTTGAGCCAGCAACAGGAAAGATCCCTTCTGAAGCGTTAGAAATTCGGCACATCGGGCCACAGCGGAGCCGATGACGACGATTGCTGACATCTGTACTCCTTTCCCCGGACCTCAAGATATAGAATCACACGAAGTTGCGGATCTTATTGTGATCGGGCAGGGGATTCAACCGGACCGGGCCCGGAATCCATCGCTGATTTTGTCCCTGAACTGGCTCCAGCAGTGCTCAAGGAGTGCTTTTCGGGCTGTTTCGAGGAAGCGATGAAAGACTCGCAGGTTATGCAGGGATCCGAGCGTATAGGCCAGCATCTCCCTGCGATTGTACAGGTGATGCAACGTCCCGCGGCTGAAGGTGGCGCAGGCAGGACAATCACAATCGGCCTCGAGCGGATCGCCATCACGGCGATGGATCGAATTGCGGATGTTGAGAGTGCCACCGGTGGAGAGAAAGATGGTGCCGTTTCGAGCGTTGCGGGTCGGAATCACACAATCGAACAGATCGATACCACTTTCAATAGCAACCAGAAATTCTTCCAGCCCGCCCACTCCCATCAGATAACGCGGGCGGTCGATCGGTAGAGATCGCCCTGCATCGGAGATGACCTGGAACATCGAATCTCGATCCTCGCCAACACTGACTCCTCCCACCGCATAGCCATCAAAGGGCATGTCGGTCAAGCGCTCGGCTCCTTCGCGACGCAACTCCTGATAAGTCCCACCCTGCAAGATCCCGAACACCGCCATCGGTTCGTACAGTTCCAGACGCTGGCGGTGTTCGATGGATCTGAGCGCCCATCGTTCGGTGCGTGCCAGGCACTGCACGGAGGTATCCTCATCGATTCCAGCCGGAGGACAGTGATCGAGTACCATGGCGATGGTACTTCCGAGCCGCGCCTGGATATCGAGCACCGATTCGGGAGTCAAAAGTAGATTGTCGCCGTCGATGTGGTTCCTGAACTCGACACCCTGCTCGGTGATGCGATTGCGATGTCCGAGCGAAAAAACCTGAAAACCGCCGGAGTCGGTCAGGATCGGCCCGTCCCAACCCATCAGTTTGTGGAGACCTCCCAGATCCCGGACCGTATCCGCGCCCGGTCGAACCGCCAGATGATAGGTGTTGGAAAGGACGATCTGGGTCCCTACCTCGCGCAACTGTCCTGGAGTCACGCCCTTGACGCTGCCCTGGGTCCCGACCGGCATGAAGGCGGGGGTCAGCACATCTCCGCGTGGAGTGCCAAGTCGAGCTGCACGCGCTCCTTCAGGGCAGGTCGCTTGCACCTCAAAGGAGAACCCATCCTGCATCGGATGTTTGGCATGCCCGGACTGATTC
>JBBWWE010000260.1:0-3750 GCA_050256595.1 Planctomycetota bacterium | reverse complement strand
AATGCAGATGGTTCGGTCGATGTCGCCGATACGGTCTACATGCTGGAGTTCATGTTCAGTGGTGGCCCCGATGGCACCTGTTCCGATACCCTGGATGCCAATGATGACGGACTGCGCGATATTTCCGATCCGATTCAGGTGCTGATCTTGCTCTTTGGTGCCGGCACCGAGTTGCCTCCACCGTGGAACAGTTGCGGGATCGACCCGACAGCGGATGCTCTCGATTGCGTTGCTTATGCACCGTGTCCTTGAAACCGCGTTCTTGAGTCTGCGGTCACCTGATGCCTAAATCCGCGCTTACTTTTTGGCGCGCATCTCGCTGATCACTCGCAACTGGGCGAACTGTCTGTGGCCGTCGCGGCCGGAGTGATAGCCGTAGCCCGATTGCTTGGCGCCGACCCACGGTGTGCCGCTGGCTCCGCCGCAGCCCTTGTTGATGCCGACCATGCCGGCGGTCAACTGACGGGCGATGTCGTGGGCTCGCTCCGAGCTGCCAAAGATCGCAGCACCGAGACCGTAGGGGGTATTGTTGGCACGTTCGATCGCCTCTGCATCATCGCCGACCTTCAACACGCAGGCGACCGGGCCGAAGGTTTCCTCGCGGATCACATCCATCGACTCCTGACAGTCCGCCAGAACCGTCAGCGGGAAGAAGTTGCCGCCGATATCTTCGCCGCGATAGACAACTTCCGCTCCATCGGAAACCGCCTTCTCGACCTGCTGTTCGACGTGTTTCTTCTGGCCGCCATCGATCATCGGACCGACCTCGGTTCCTTCGACACAGCCATCGCCGACTTGCATCGAGGTCGCTGCTTCGCACAGCAGTTGCTGGAACTGCGCGGCGACCGGCTCCTGGACATAGATCCGCTCGGTGCTGACACAGACCTGGCCGGCGTTTCGAAACGAGTTCATCGCCGCGAACTTGGCAGCCGCCTCGAGGTTGGCATCGTCGAGCACGATCAATGGATCCTTGCCACCGAGTTCGAGGATCACTCGTTTCAGTTCGCCGCTGGCGTGTTCCAGGATGTGAGCACCGGTGGCGCGCGAGCCGGTGAAGGCGATCAGATTGACATCGGCATCGACCAGGGCTTTCCCCTGAGTTCCGTCGCCGTGAATCACCTGCAGCACTCCATCGGGTAGCATCGGCATCAGCAGACCGGCGTAAGCCTGGGCGACCAGCGGCGTCTTCTCCGATGGTTTCAGCACCACCGAGTTGCCGGCCATCAGTGCCGGGATCACCGTCCAGTGCGGCATCGACAGCGGAAAGTTCCACGGCGTGATGCCAGCACAGACTCCGAGCGGATCGAACACCAGCGTCGATGAGACGCTGTCATCCTCCATCGGTTCGGGAGTGAGCGCCTCGATCAACTCATCGAGGGTCTCGCCGAGAGAAGAACCGCAATGTTTCGCTTCACCGATGCCCTCGGCGAGTGGCTTGCCCATCTCGCGAGTCAGCAGTGTGCCCACTTCCTCGGCGGCGCTGACCAGTGCATCGCCAAACGGACGCATCTGATCGGCGCGCTCCTGCAGCGACATCCGTCCCCATGCCGGCTGTGCTGCACGGGCCGTGGCGACCACTGCCGGGATCTGATCGACGGCCGTGATGGGCAGTCGTCCCACCTCTTCGCCGGTGGCAGGATTGAGCGAGATCAGGGTGTCGTTCTCGATTCTATTCAACGGGCTTTTCCCTCCGGGACGATTGGTTTGGTCTGCTTCTTGGTCGGTAGAGATCCATCGTTACCAGCGGCCCACCAGATGGCGCCGTACAGATGCTGGATGAAGTCCGGCTCCGAGAAGGATTCGTTGGTGTGTCCGCCGACGGTGTAAAAAGCGCGTCCCAGATCGACCTGGTGACACCAGGCGGCCGGATGCTTGCCTTTCATCGACGAACCCTGGTAACTGTCGGTGTCGAGATAGGCGAGCACATCGACGTGCTGGGGGAACTTCTTGAAGTTGTACCACTCGTCGGTGCGGACCCACTTCTCCGGCAGGTGGGCGGTTGCGGGATGTGCACGGTTCTTGACCTCGATGGTCGCTTGCTGCACCCGTGGATGACCGGAGAAATAGGCTCCCATCAGATGGCCGTAGAAGGTCCAGTCGTATTCGGTATCACTGGCGGAATGGATGCCGACGTAACCGCCGCCGGAACGGATCCAGCCCTCGAAAGCGCTTTCTTGCTTGGCATCGAGTACGTCCTGAGTCGTGTTCAGAAAAACCACCACATCATGAGCGCGTAACTTCTCTTCTGTGAACACGGTCGGGTCTTCGCTGATCTCGACCTCGAAGCCATTTTCCTTGCCGAGTTTTGCCAGTGTCTTCTTGCCGACTCCGATGCTGCCGTGACGAAATCCGGTGGTGCGAGAGTAGACGAGGATGGAGGAGATGCCTTTTTTCAACGTCGAGCCAGCAGCGGGCCCGGTCGCGATGGCGCCATCGTCGAGTTGAAATGGCTCCGCCATGGTGGGTACAGGGGAGTTCCACAGGGTTGCGATCAAAAGTGATGTGATGAAGGTAGAGATCATCCGGTTCACCTCCTATTCGGTGACCCGGATGGTAGTAGCACGAAACGCCTCATGCCATCGCCACAGCGCCGATTTTGTCGGGATCAGCGCGAAATCCACACCTCGATGTCTTCCTCGAACCTGCCGGAGAACAGATCGAGATCTCCATCGCCGTCGATATCGACCACGATGACGGTGCCGTGGTAGTGGTTGTCCAGTTCCAGTGGTGACGAGAAGGTGGCGCCATCATTCCATTGAACCTTCAGTTTGTGGACGGTCGCCGATGCCAGGTCGAGGTCGCCATCGAGATCGAGATCACCCAGTGCGATTTGCAGGGTGGCTTCATAGGGGTCACCGGGGGAGGGGCCTTCGCTGAAGTTACCATTCCCGTCGTTGAGCCACATTGCATCGGCAAAACCGACCGAGCCCGAGCCCGTTTGTCCCAGCATCAGATCGACATCGCCGTCGCCGTCGAGATCGCCACTGGCGATGGATCGAACCTCCATCACTCCGAGGATCTGACCGGAGTTGCTGAAATTGGCATCACCATCGTTGATCCAGATGCGATTGTGCCGGCCGGTCGAGTTGCCGCTGACCAGATCGAGATCTCCGTCACGGTCGATATCGACCAGTTCGATGGAGTAGGTGATGTCGGGTGGAAATGGCTGCGGTTGGGCAACGAAGGAACCGCTACCGTCTCCGAGCCAGATCCGGTTGATACCCTGGCAAGCTTGCGCCACATCCAGGATTCCATCGCAGTTGAGATCGCCCACCTGATAACGACGGGTTTTGTCGGAGGAGTAACCGTTCGGAAAATTGACCACTTGCCACTGACGAGGTGCTAGCTGGATGACGAGCCGATCGATGCTGTGTTTGGCGCCCAGCAGGATGTCGAGGTCGCCGTCACGGTCCACATCAACGAAAGCCGCATCGCGGATGTCAACGCCTTGCAGCAGCATCTGGGCATCCTCTTCCGATGGGATGGGGGAACCGGATTCTCCTCCGTAGAGGATCCAGGTGACTCCTGGTTCGTAGTAGATGCTCTGCCCTGTGACCACCAGGTCGATCCAGCCATCCTGGTCGAGATCCCCGGCAGCCAGCGCCGAGATGAACGAATCCTCGGCATCCTGGTCGTCCTCTTCATCGAGGTCGAGGGATCCCTTGACCGCCTCGAGAGAGTTGATTCCCTCGACGATGCCGCCGGCACCGACTACCAGAAGATCGAGATCCCCATCGCCGTCGAGGTCGG
>JBBWWE010000259.1:0-4909 GCA_050256595.1 Planctomycetota bacterium | reverse complement strand
TTTCCGGGTTCCGATTACCGCATGCCCTTGAGGCTCATGGCCCCACGACACGCCCTAGCGCCTCGAGAGCACCATGAAGTTGGTCGAGCGGCAGGCCAAAGCCGATCCGGACATGATCATCGACTCCGAACAGACGCCCAGGTGTCACATTGATGCCCTGTTCCATACACTTCCTGCGAAATCCCTCTCCGTCGACTCCTGCATGCTCAGGAACCTTTGGAAAGCAGACCAGTCCTCCATCTGGAGCGATCATCGACATCGGATGATCCTCGAGCCAACAGGAGAAAGCCTCCCAGCCATCACTGGCGAACTTCCTGCCTCTTTGGCGCAGTGGCTCGTATCTCTTCATCGCCGCACGAGCAACCTGGTCGGTGAGGCACGAGTTGTGGAGGGTCGTCGAATCGAAGACACGGCGAGCACGATCAACCAGTTCAGGACTCGCAAATCCCCAGCCAAATCGAACCTGAGAAATCCCATGTACCTTGTTGAGACCGCCGATGCTCACGATGGAAGGATGGCGCCTCGACAGAGGACCAGGATCGGGATCGAGAAAGGGTCGGTACATCTCATCGACGACAACATGGCATCCTTCTTGTTCGCAAATCGTTACGATCCCTTGCTCCTCTTCGGACGATAGTTTCACACCACTCGGATTGTGAAGATTGGTCAAGAGCAGCAAGCGTGCTTCATGCTGATGAATCGTCCTTGCCAGTTGCTCGATATCAATCCGATATCCGTCCTCGAACTTGCGTTCGAAGGGGACTGCATTCACTCCCAGCACGCTCAGTGCATCCACCACGGGAAGATAACCAGGCACTTCGTGAACCACGGTGCCCCCCGGACCTGCCAGAGCTGCCGAAAAACAGAAGTGCGCATGAGATGCACCGGAGGCGAGCAGGATCCCGGCGGGATCGAGTTGCCAGATGCTGGCCAGGGATTCCATCACCTCGGTGGGACCGTATGGGGTGAACTCGAAGAGGTCGAGAGTTGCAGGATCGAGTTCGATATCCTCCCAGTCGACGGGAGGAACCGCGCTCATCGTTAGCCTGTGTTTTCCGACCTGTCCGTCGGACTTTGCCCATCGGATGTAGGGGACGTGGGAGAGTTCCATTCCTCTTCCTCTCTCATCTCATTCAAACGAGCCTGGCGACGAAATCTCTGCGTCAACGCCGCCGCGACAACCAGAAGCGCGAGGCCTTTCCAGGACAGGATAAAATCGATCAGCAAACCAACAAACACATCTGATCCGGCAAGTTCAGTACGCCACTGCTCGGTCGCCTGTTCGATGGAAACCCCGGCAACTTGCTCGAATCCATCAGACCATGCAGCACCTTTCTGGCACCGTTCGAGGATTCTGGCGTGCAGATTCTCCCCCCAGCGCCGACGAGTCCAGTCTATGAACAGTAGCGCCTCGGCATAGAGCAACGATGCATGAAAGTGGTCAGTGGGAAGAACCTGGTCGAGATCGGTGATCGGCACCAGATCATCTTTCCGTGCCAGCAGGATCAAGGTTCTTCGAGTCGAAGGGTCGGGCTGTTGACGGGCAACCGATTGTGCGATCCCCTCGTGAACCCACCGTGGTAACCGACCTCCAGCCTCCTCGAGTACCAGGTGAGCCAGTTCGTGTACGAGCGTGGCGCTGCCCTTGGCTGGATGACGTACCAGGTGCTGGAAGTCGATGACGGCGATCGCCCTCGACGTCAATGCGACCGCAGGAACCCACCGTGGAACGGCTGCCGCCCCGAGTCCCGCGAGGGCCCCGTTGAGCCCCTGGTGCCCCGCAACCAGAACCAGTAGAGGTCGCCGGGTGGATTCTGATCCGAGCCAGATCCGCAGTTCCTCGAGAGCCTTCTCCACCCGCACTCGAAGTGCCCCGGAAGGATCCCCGAGACCGGGAGCCACGGCCCAGTCGAAGGTGCGATCCTCGATCCTGCGGTATCTCTCGAGGCCGTCCTGATCGCCGTACAAGGTCATCGTGGCACCGAGGAGCACCGCCAGGAGCGTGGCGACCATCCAGACCCGGCCAGGCCGGGAGAAGTTCAGGATTCTGATCTCTGACGATGCCATCACGTGGCTCCTCGATGATGAGAAAAGGGGCGCGGGACTCTGCGTCCCACGCCCCTGCATCATCCAACGTGTCGTATCGAAGTGCTAGACACTCTCCGAAAGAGCAGCGACCAGGCAGCCCTTGGATACGCTATAGAGCGGATCCTCGGCCAGACGGATCTCTTTGACTTCGATCGGGAACTGGATCTTCTCGAACTCCTGCTGGAAGACCTCGATGAAGCCTCCGATCATGCTCGTTCCACCGGCACACACGATACTCACCGGCTCGGGGAAACTGGGCATCGAGGAGGACGATTCGAAACGTTCCTTGATGTTTTTGAGGGTATAGGAGATCAGGTTGCGGTAGTAAATCTCGACCGCTTCTTCCTCGCGCCCCTGAGGACTCGCGAGATCGACACCCTTCTCCTTGAGGCCACATGCGCGCGACGAACTGATCCCGATAACGTTGGCAACGTTGCGATCAATCCAGTCTCCGCCACGCGTGGTGGAGAAGGAAAGCGCCGGAATCGATTTATAGGCAACGCAAACGTTGAACATTCCACCGCCACAGGAAATTCCGATTCCGGTGAAGTCATCCTCAGCGAGTTCGGAAAAGACCACGGCATGACCTTCGATCAGCGGCTTCGGGTCGTATCCCATGCCCTTCAGCAATCCGCCAAAGACACCCTGGTGATAAACGACGTTCATATCTGCATCGATCGGATCTGCCGGAACCGAGAAGTAACAGTTCTCACCCTGTTGATTCGGGCTACCGAGCAGGGTCTCGAGAAGCATCTTCTCGATGGGGAGGGCATCGGATTCGTCAGGACTGATCATGCCGGCCTTCATCGGTCGACGGGTGTTGCGATTGAAGATGTTCGCGAGTTCAAAAGCCGGATCCCCAACAACCACCATGCGATTGTTGACAACGACGTACTGAACACCGAGACGCGTTAGCATGTTTCGGGTGTAATCATCGCAATCGATATCGATGAATGCATTGCGCTGAATCTTGAGGTTCACGTTTCCCGTGTTGTCCTGGAAAGAGGACACGAGATTGGCCGTACCCACGTCAAGCCCGCGTCCCAACTGGACTGCGGAATTGGCCGTACCAAAAGCAGCAGCCACCTCGGATATATCCGTCGTATCCTGATTGTCCTTCACCGGGTAGTCGACCGCGTTCAATGCGGCGGCTTCCTCGACACCGAAAACAACGTCATTTTTCTGGTCCTTGCCAACATCGGCTGCAGAACCCTGGGTTGCGAAGTTGTCACGGGCGTAATCTGCGTAATCTCCCATGCCCCGTTACTCCGTTTCTTTCTGGAGGCCTCGCAATTTTGCCAGGTTGGCAGCGATTCCTCCCGCTTTCGCGTTTTTCACCTCGATCTGCTCGAGGTTGTTTTCTAGTTTTTCACCCGACGGCTTGGAAAAGAGCGCGACAAGCGCTTCCTCAGACGGGACTTCTTGAACTTTTACAGGGGCTCCTGTTGAGCCGTGCGCAACCTTGGAGGCGAGCGCATCGATACTCTTACGAATACCGTCGATCTGGTCTCCGGTTGCCTGGGCAGGTGCTGAACGAGAATCCTCGAGTGCTTCCTTGACCACGGAACGAAGTTCTTCGGGGTCCAAGTTGGAACCGGAATTACCTTTGGCAAGACGTGCCTCTTCGAGTTTCTGCTCGAGGTCGACCGCCTGCTCTCGAAGTTTGGCGATGCGCTGCTCGTAACTATCCTGCTGCTCTTGTTTTTCGGAATTGCGCGCTTTCACCAGTCTGGTGAACTCACTACGAGCTTCCTCGCGAATTCTGGTTCGATCTTTTTCGGTGATCTCGCTGAGACGCTCTGCTACGACATTCTCCACCGCTTCATCGATGAGACTGAAGATGGCGGCCTTGTCGAGAACCTTTACGGTCCTGTGTCCCCTACGGGCGAGTTCATCGATGGCCATGGTGCTGGTGCGCTTGTTCAGTGCGTCCGGCACATCATATGTATGACTCATCGGCCAACCGTCCATCTCGGCGCTCAGTCGCTCGGTCCTTTTGGAATCGCTCGACATTTCACGCAAGAACAGATCTGTGAGATCCATCCGATTACGAAGGCCCCTGGGTAGAGGCCAAGAAGACTAGCATCGGGTTGGAAAGGGCGGCAAACCGTGGGCAACAGGGGCTATCGAGGAATAGCCCTCAGAGGGTACTGATGAGCGATTATCGCTGAATCGTTAGCCCTCGGCGTCGATCATTTTCTGGGAATAGAGCCGAATACGGGACTCCGCTTCCCTGCGATCCCTCGACGAGAGTTTGGGACCGTAAACCTGCATCATCTTCAAGAGGGTGGCTCTTGCCCCTGTATAATCGCCCAGAGCCACGCAGATCTGCTGAAGTTCCCAGTACTGATTGGGATGCTGATAGGCGGCCGTGGTATTGCGCAGATGGTACTCCAGATCTCGCCTTGAGCGACGCAACCAGTAATTCGCCTTCGTCTTGGCATCGGCTCGACGTTGCAGAAGATCCTCTTCTGGTTGATCCCCCGCCTCTTCGTCTGAAGTACATTCCTGATCGAGCGTCACATAGATTGATGTATATCCATACGCGATCCGGATGGTGATCTCGCATCTCTCCAGGCGAGGTTGGAGCGAGTCACCACTCAGTTTTACCGCCTCGTCGAGCAAAACCGCCGCTTCTTCGTATCTCTTGATACCGGCCTGGATACTCTCGGAATCTTCGGTATCGACCGTATCCATCACCTCGCGGCTGATACGCGCCGCTTGTTCACGATTCTTGGTGATACGTTGAGCGGCCTCGACGGCATCAATTTCGCCCGAGTCATCTCGCGATGGAGTCGCATTGCATCCGATCAGGGTCACC
>JBBWWE010000258.1:0-1503 GCA_050256595.1 Planctomycetota bacterium | reverse complement strand
ATCGAACCCATCGTCGAGCAACTCGCAGATGAATTTGCTGATAAGGGTGTAAAGGTCGGCAAGGTTGACATCGATCAGGCACCTGAGCTGGCGGTCAAATTCGCCATCCAGGGCGTACCAACACTACTGTTCTTCAAGGACGGCGAGGTGGTCGACAGGATGTCCGGGGCTCACCCGAAGCCAAAAATCGAGAAGAAGCTTGTAACCATCAGCGGATAATTTTCAATGCCAGGCCGCAAGTCGGAATTCGGCGAGAATCGGAATGAACTCACGGTGAAGAGAATATTTTCTCCAGTTCGTATTTTCCCGATACTCTTTTCTTCATCCGTCATCAGTTGCTGCATGATCCTTGGCTCGTGTAACAGCAGTTCAACACAGCAAATCGAATATGACGATGTCCGGATCATCGCCGAGGCGGTTCATCCGATCCTGCCGGGAGCAACTTCCGTGCAACGCTTTGGCAGAGAACGACCCGTCCGATCCGATGCTGGCAACTCCGATGGTCCTAGTCTGGCCTACAACCTGCCTGATGGATGGACAGAGATTCCGCTCACCCCGATGCGTCGCATCAACGTTCAAATCAGCGGAAATCCACAGGCGGAATGCTATCTGACCTTGCTGCCTGGCGGCGGGACACTGAGAGCAAACATAGACCGCTGGTGCCAGCAGATGCAGCAAGCCCCCCTCTCGGATGAAGATCTGGCGGCGCTTCCGAAAGCCGGTTTGCTGGGAGCCGAGAGTGTACTCTTCGAAATCAATGGAACCTTTTCCGGTGGTGTCAACTCGAGCCCCATCGAAGATGCACGGATGGTGGTCTACGTACTGCCGGTCGGTGAGACCACAGTTTTTCTCAAAGCAACCGGACCTCGTCCACTGATCGAGCAGCAATCGGAAACCATCGCGGCATTTGCCGCCTCGATTCGGCTCGAACCATCACAATCTCAGGCAGCTGCTCCCGAGAGTTCTCTTTACTGGCAAGTCCCGGACGACTGGAAAGTCGATTCTCCACGGCCGATGCGTGAGGTGACTTTCATCAGCGGAGACAAGGCGCGTTGCTGGATCACCCTGCTGGGCGGCGATGGCGGAGGGCGACTCGCCAACACCAATCGCTGGTTGGGAGAACTGGGAGTGGATCCGATCTCGAAGGAACAACTCGGCGATCTTCCTGTCATTAAGATGCTCGGTGGCGATGCCACTGTCATCGAAGGAGAGGGAACCTATTCGAGCATGGGTGGCCCACCTCAAGATGGTTGGGCACTGATCGGACTGATCCGCCTGCTCCCCGATCGGGCAGTGTTCATAAAACTGGTGGGACCCGCACAGGAGGTAGAAGCCGGCAGAGATTCTTTGATGGAACTGGTCTCTTCGCTGGAGGTAGCACGATGATCTCCGGTGATCGGATCCTCCGTTTCTTCGGGTCTCAGGGTCTGGCCGCCTTGCTGATGCTGTTTCTGCTGATCCTCACCTTTCTCGGAACGCTGGAGCAGACCGAACACGGCCTTT
>JBBWWE010000257.1:0-2769 GCA_050256595.1 Planctomycetota bacterium | reverse complement strand
GCCGCAGGAATCACCTCGACCTGGAACGGCTCTCGGGTCGGGAAACTGGTTCGTCGGGGTCTGGAAGATCTCACCATTCGCAAGAAGGCCTTCTCCAGCATCTCCTACACCAGTCGCAACCCCGGCGGTAAAAGGGAACTGCGGCAGGCTCTGGAAAAGGTCCAGGAACATCTGAGAAAATTGGAGCGCCACGCCGAGGAGAAGAAGGAAAACCCGGATGCGAAGGCTCCGGATGACAAGTGGATCCGGGGTGTCTACGCAACTGCCAGAACTCTCCTGAAGGGGGAGGGCATCGCCTTGGCCCGCGTCAGCACGATCACCGATTTGCGCCAGGTATGCGCACTGGCGCGACGCTTCGGGTTTGAACTGTTGATCGAGGGTGCCGAGGAAGCCTGGATCGATCCAAGTGTCATCGCCAGGACCGGTGCTTCGGTGGTGCTGACCCCACGTGCTCGTCGCGATGCCGATGAAAATCGCAACCAGAAGAGTGGTTCCAGCATCGAAAATGCCAGGATTCTGCACGAACATGGAATTCCCGTTGCCATCCGTCCGAGAGGGACGGCGATTGCTCTTTGGGGCCTGGCGGGCAGGGATCTGGGGCATCTTCCCATGGAAGCTGCTTTTGCTGTTCGAGGAGGTCTATCAGAGGCCGCTGCCATCGAGGCGATCACCATCGAGCCGGCTCGAATTCTGGGTGTTGCGGATCGGATCGGGTCGATCGAGGTGGGAAAGGATGCCGACTTCATCGTCACCGATGGAGATCTACTCTCCTACCTGACTCATGTGCGCTGGAGCGTGATCAATGGCAAGGTTCAATATGACAAGATGGAAGAAGGCTTACTCGATCACATCCGACCCGGGGGTGACGAAACACCAGAGCCCCCTGATGATCACTGGCCGCGTCGACTGGGCGATCCTCTCTAGTCGCTACCGGACGAACTTCCCTTTCGTGACCGACCTTTGCGCCATTTCGTGCGCGGATTGACACATCGGATTAGACCGAGATGATGGAGAGGTAGAGAGCGGTTTTTGCCGCATTCTCCCATCCCTCATCTAGAAGGATCGTTCGATGCGTTACCCGCAATGGCACTCCACGACTCCTGCTCTCGTAGCCATCCTCGTATTGATGTGCTCGTTCATTTTGGCGGGAGGACTACATGCACAGTGTGCCACGGGAACGCTGGAGATTTTCGGAGTCAGTGGAGGGGACTATCTCGGCCGGAGTGTTGCCGTCTCTGGTGGCCGGATCTTTGCCGGAGCCATCGGTGACGATGCCGATGGACCACTGAGCGGAAGTGTCAGGATCTTTCGACGTAACGGCGATAACTACCAGTTGGAGCAGATTTTTCAGGGCGATTCCGGATCCGAGTTCGGTTCTTCAATCAGTGTTGACGGAGATCTGCTGGCGGTGGGTGCGGTGGGGTCCCAGAGCATCCACCTGTGGCGCAAGGATCGTTACTCCTGGAATGAACTCGGTACGATCACGGACCCTGGTGGGCACACAGAAGATGGATTCGGTTCCGCGATCGATCTTCGGGGTGATTTGCTGGTAGTCGGAAGCCCTTACTACGAGGTCGATAATCAGGCGGTTGGTTGTGTGACCGTGTGGCGCCTCGATCTAGCACAAGATTGGCAACTGGAGGATCGCCTTCTCGCCATCGACAGGGTCCCGGGAGATCAATTCGGTACGTCCGTATCCCTGGGAACCGATTCGGAGTTACTGGTGGGTGCTCCCGGACGGGATCTGCTCGGTGTCGATAGTGGTGGCGCATACCTGTATCAACATGGATCCGAAGGCTGGGTCGAACAGATCACCCTCGGTTCTGGAGCTGCAAATCCGGGCGACAAACTGGGTACCGCTGTCGCCAGCTCTTCTGATCATATCTTGCTCGGTGCGCCCTATTCCGATCTGGCCGGATCCGCTGCCGGAGCCGTGGCTGTTTACCATCGACAGAGCGGTACCTGGAATTTTGCAGGACAGTTGTTGCCGACCGCAGGGGCTACCGGTTGCGCCTTTGGTGCCTCGATTGCATTGAGCGGTAACCTGGCGGCCATCGGAGCACCAACCGATACCGGTATCGAGGCATTTCCCGCCGGTTCTGCCACCGTATACCGGTGGCAAGGGACCTGGCAACAGCAGGGTCTGTTGACCGGCAACCCGGGTTCTTTCCTTGGCTCTGCCGTTTGTGTCCATCGAGGCGTGGTGGTCACCGGTGCACCTCTTGATTCCACCTACGCTGCAGTCGGGGGCAATGCCCTGGTTGCGATCTTCGGAGACCAAGACTGCGATCAGGATGGGCAACTGGATGCCTGCTCGATAGCGGAGGGTTCCGCCTCAGATTGTGATCTGGACGGGGTTCTCGATTCTTGCGCCATCGCAACCGGGATCAACGTCGATTGCGATGGAGATGGAATCCCCGATTCCTGTTCCACCCTGGAAGGACTGGTTGCAGATTGCGATGCCGATGGCATTCCCGATGTATGTTCGGTTCTGGCAGGACAGGTTTCCGATTGCGACGAGGATGGTGTTCCTGATGTATGCCAGAGCGATTGTAATCAGAATCAGATCCCCGATTCCTGTGAGATCTTGCAGGGTCTCGCTTCAGACTGTGACGATGATGGGATACTCGACGAGTGCGCACTGGCTGACGGAACGGTTTCCGACTGTGATGCTGACGGTGAAATAGATGCTTGTGATGAAGACTGCAATGGAAATGGTATCTCTGATGTGTGCGACTTTATTCAGGGCAACGTGATCGACTGTAACTC
>JBBWWE010000256.1:0-3642 GCA_050256595.1 Planctomycetota bacterium | reverse complement strand
TCCTCCTGAGAGATCCAGCATCCGGTTCCGAGGGGCACAGGTCAACGGGCCTCGAACCCAGGAGTGCCTTAACGGCCGGTATCTTGTGATTTCGCCCGGCACAGAACCTCGAACCAGTCCAGAGTTTCGTCGCACCACTCGCTCCACAGCGTGACCAGTTCCTTGTCGCCGCTCGCTGCGCGGGTTCGAAGTTGTCGTTCGAGGGCGATGGTCTGACGATAGCGCTCGAGATCACCGGGCTCGGGATCCGCCACTGCCATGGCAGCCGTCACCAGCGCAACGCTCATCCTGCGGACCACTCTCGGATCGACATGGGAGAGACGATCGAGACTGGTGTGATAGGCAAAATCGGTGAAGTGCCACATCAGGATCGCCGGGATCTCCCGCCCCAGAAATACATCGTGGTCACTTCCGCCCTCCCAGGGATGTTCTCCGATGAGCCACCCGTTGGAAGCGGCTGCGACATCGTGCATCGCAAGGCGAGCGATTGTAGAGATACCGCTGGCATGGAGGTCAGATTTCCTGACCCTCCCGGCGCCCCACGGCGTATGAGAATCGGGAGCAATAACTCTGAGCGCTCCGGGATCGGGAGACCTTTCGAGCAATGCGATCGCCCCCGTCATCCCTTGCGATGCGCCGATCATGTCGGCGGAGAAGGCAACGATGGTCTTTCTCTTGGTGTGGTCGAGATAGATGCGGCTCATCGTCATCTCGTCGCCCCAGATAAAGGAGATACTTCTGCGCGGCCAGCCGATCTTCTGCTGACGCAGGGAACTGACCAGAGATCGAGCTCCCTCCAGTTGTCCGCCAACGCCGCTGGCGTTATCGACGGCGCCCGGTTCCTGCACGTGAGCGGCCAGTGCGACCGCCTCATCAGGAAGCCCCTTACCGACCACCGTCGCAACGACGGTCCTCAGCGGTTTTTTCTCGGTGATGACCTTCGCCTGCAAAGAAATCCGCCCGGTTGGGTGGTCCCGGAGGATCGAGTGAACCCTCGGTGAGATCATCGCGACCGGAAAATCTCCCCCGCGGACGCTCGAGTAGTGGATGGCATCGAGGTGCCGATCACCTCCGGTCGGATCGACGGTGAAGTCGGAGAGGGTGGAGGAGAGGACTGCGACGGCACCGCGAGATCGTGCGGTTCTCATCGCCCGGGAAGCGGAGCCGTCAGTGACGAAGATGTCACCCTTCTTCAACTGCTCGGCATCGAAGCACAGTGGGCCCTCGACATCACAGGAGGGAGCGTGGACCGGTAGCATCGTCCGGTGTTCATCGTGGCTGTTTCTGAACGACAGCAGCACTCTGTCCGGCTCTCCTTCGATCAACAACTTCAACTGGGCAGATTTTGGAGTCCATGCTTCCGAACGCATCGGGGTCTCGATCACTTCCAGTTGCAGCATTTCTTCCTTGCCGAAGCCGACTTCACGCAACTGATCGAGCACATGATCGAGTGTCGCCTCGAATCCTTCGTTACCTGGTTCGCGAAACCAGCGATCGGCATAGGCGATGGTCTCGAAGGCGCGATCGGCCGAGTAGCCATCGAACAGTGTCGAGGCCCACCGAGCCGTGGCGGTGTTACCGGGAGCCACAGCGGGGCCGGGATGTTCATCCGAGCCCGCGGGAGTGCCGTTGGTGATGATGCGAAGCATCTCACGACCCAGTACGTCGCCGACGCCGAAATAACTCTCGGCGTGTCCGAACCAGTGATGGCCGTGCCCGACATTGGGAGAGTCTTGCGGTCGTCGCATAAACTGGGCGGTCGAGACGTAGGAGACGTTGCCACGGTACTGTGGCCTTTCTGCCACCGCTGCCTGAGCGTGCCGAAGAACAAGGCTGCCGGCGTTGCCGGTCTCGCCGATCACTACCGGCAAATCGGGCACCGCGAGTTCCTTCCTCAGGTCATCGATGAGGTGACTCATGTTCTGTTCGTAGGCTTCCAGCGCCCCCTCGGTGAACATGTCGTTCCAGCCCTGGAACCAGAAGAAACCGGACAGTTTTCGCGGCCGTCCAGCCAGGTTGGGAAACTCCTCGTCGATGGCATCCAGTGCCTCCCGGTACTCGGCGATCATCTTCTTGTAATAGGGACCGGTCTCTCCCCCGGCACCTGGTGGACGAAAATCGACATGCAGGCTCTTTCCGCCCCAGCAGGTCTTGATCAGCAGGATCGGGGCATCGATGGCATCGCCGAGTATGTGACCGAGTTGCAGTTCTGGCCCGAAGTGGTGCAGATCATCGTAGACGGCATATCCGATGGAGAGAGGACCACTTTTCAGGACGTCATTGCCGGTGCGATAGCGCACCCAGACGTCATCGCGCACCGTCCAGTCTCCATTGGCCTGGCGTAGATGGCCCATCCGTTGGGCCATCGCCGGGTCCTCCAGCAGCCGGATCAGCGTCCCGCGGCCGCCGTTGTAGTACTTCTCGTGGACCAGATCGACCACCGCCTGGCCCTCCATGTTCGACTGTCCGGCCAGCAAGAACACCTGGATCGGCTCGTCCTCGACGGCAAGGGTCGGCTGGGTGGCCACCAGGGCCAGAAGCAATAGTTGTGAGAGGAACATCGGTCTCCTTCCGGGTGGCCAGATATGGATGCCTCAGGAGAGCAGGATACTCTAGTCCCGTGGGGGAGGAGACCCCGCAGTTGTGGTCCCGGTGATGTGAGGAGCAACGGGATGCAGGATTTAGACACGGCACTTCCCGACCGCGCCAGGGTGGTCATCGTTGGCGGCGGTATCGCCGGCACCAGCGTTGCTTATCACCTGGCAAAACTGGGCTGGAGCGAGGTGCTGTTGCTGGAGCAGGGCCGTCTTGCCGGCGGCACCACCTGGCATGCTGCTGGCACGGTCGGTCGTCTTCGTACTTCCAGCAGCCTGACCAAGATCAACGAGTACAGCGTGCAACTGTATTCGTCTCTCGAGCAGGAGACCGGCAAGCCGACCGGCTGGAAACAGGTCGGGTCTCTCATCGTGGCACGCTGTCCGGAGCGGATGACGCAACTGCGTCGTACCGTGGCGATGGCACAGTATCTCGGTGTCGAGGCGAACATGATCGACACCGAAACTGCGCATGAAAAGTGTCCGCTGATGAGTACCGCAGACCTGCTCGGTGCGGCGTGGTTGCCGGGAGACGGCAAGGTTCATCCAGAACAAACGACCCTCTCGTTGGCCAGCGGCGCTCGCGCCGGCGGAGTGAAGATCATCGAAGGGGTGCGCGTTGAATCCCTCACCAGCGAAGCCGGGCACATCACCGGGGTGATCACCGACCAGGGTCCGGTCGAAGCTGAATATGTCGTTTTGTGCGGAGGAATGTGGACGCGGCAACTGGGACTCGCGGCCGGCGTCACGCTTCCACTCTATCCGGTCGAGCATCACTACGCGGTTTCTCATCCGCTCGAAGGAGCCTGGGATGAGATGCCCTGCTGCAGGGATCCGGATGGAACCATCTACTGGCGTGGCGAGGGCGACGGAGTCTTGCTCGGTGCGTTCCAGGCTTACACCAAGCCGTGGAATGTCGATCCGATTCCATCCGACTTCAGTTTTCAACTGCTCGAAGATGACTGGGACAAGTTTGCCGATCCCATCCGCGAGGGGTATCGGCGTCTTCCGGGGCTAGAGCAGGCCGGCTTCGAGAAGTTCGTCAACG
>JBBWWE010000255.1:0-1798 GCA_050256595.1 Planctomycetota bacterium | reverse complement strand
TATGCGCGATGAAAAGGATCGACCACTTCCGATGGCGCTGGTCGTGATGCTCGCCATCCCGATGTATCTCAGCCTACAGAACAACCAGGTCGTCGCCCCCGCGGTCTTGCTCGCGCTGTGCGGCGTGATTTGGATCACGCGTGGCAATTCCTGGGGAGCCCTGGCCCTCGGTATTGCGGCGCTGATCAAGACGATGCCGGCCACCTTGCTGCTGCCACTGGTTCTGGTCGGGCAGTGGCGCAAGGCACTGCTGGCCACGCTTGCTGTGGCTAGTTTGAGCATCGGGCTCTACGCAGCGTCTGAAGGCCTCGGCACCGGCCTCGAGGCACACCTGGATTTGCCAGCACAGTGGAGCGCGCACAATCCAAACCGGATTCTGACGGACGGCGAGATCCCCAGTTCGTACTCCGACAACATGAGTCTCAGTGCCGTCATGATCGGACTCCGAGGAATCCTGGGGGACGGCCCCACGCTCCTCGTCAACCTCGGCTGGTTTGTCGGCACCTTGCTGCTGACGATTTTTGCAACCGTTCGGGGTCAACGCCAAGAACGCCACCCGATGGCATGGCTCGGTCTGTGGCTCAGTTGGACGGTCCTGGCCGCTCCCTTTGGTCGCTACTACTACTTGCTACTACTTACCCCGACCTGGAGTTGGCTCTGGCCCCGAGCCGCAGGCGCCAGGAGCAAACCCTTGAACACCATCGCCTGCTGGCTGATCGCCCTGGTACCACTGGCCTCCAGGAGCACAGAGGTCTACGTGGCCATCACGGTGATCACCTATGTAGTTGCTGTTAAGAACCTGCTCGCAGCGCCAACGGCGACCCGATCTCTACATTGATTCCAGTTCATGGGGCAGGTAGTCCATCGGTGAGCGGAAGTAGTGGTTGGGCGGATAGGAGATCAGATTGGTGGCGCTACTGGTGTAGGTGCAGGCGTAGTCTTCCAGTTGACGGCCGTAATAGGTCAACTCGCTGCCGGCGCGAAACAGACTGCCCCACTGGGTGTTGGTGGCGGTACTCAATCGTGATCGAAGGCTTTCGCGCTGGCGGATGAAATCCTTGAGGGTGTCGGTCGCCTGCTTGCGCGCGATGGCACACTCGTTACGCAACTTCTTGAGATCCTGCAGTTCCGCCCGATCTTCGGTGGTGATCGCCTTGAGCGCTCCCTCGATCGCCTTCCAGTGCATCACCTCTCGCTCGGTCGAGATGCGTCGCTCATCGACCTCCTTCAACTGCCGGACGATTCCTGGCAACGTCTCCTGGATGGACAGCTCTTCCTGCAACTCCGGTACTACCAGCATCGTGCGCCAGTAAACGTTCTTCTTGCTCGAGATGAGATCGGAATAGATGTGATCCCCGACATACAGAATCTCGGGCCCACTGACACCGATCGCCTGCTCCATCTCTGCCAGGTTACCGCCGACCAGAACCTCTGGTTTCGGTCCTGGCTTGGCCAATTTCTTGTTCGATACCGAGAAGTATTTCGGCTTCCTGGCCTCGACCACCACCAGATCGAACAGTTTCAGCCAGCTGTCACCGGCATCTTCGCGGCGGCCGAGCACGGTGTTCATCATCTTCGCGGTGTAATCCCACTCGCTGTTGGTGAGCAAGAACACCTTTTTGCCGTTGGCGCGCAGATGCTTGAGCATCGTCTCGGTGCGCGGATCGGGCACGATGAAATCAGCCGGATTGGCGGTGATGACCTCTTTCAGTGAACCGTCGCGATGGATGGTGTCGGTGTGGTGACGGATTCGTTCCCACAGTTTGCGCCGCTCCCCCGGCTCGGTGTGCCCGACCAG
>JBBWWE010000254.1:0-1982 GCA_050256595.1 Planctomycetota bacterium | reverse complement strand
GTTTGTGGATCCGGTTCTTCCGCCGGATCTTCGGCGACAGGAAAAGGCTCTGGTTCCGGTGGGGTGGGAGTTTGCATCGGCTCGGGCGCGAGCAACGAACCGTCCAGCACGATGCGGGTCCGGGCGACAGGCTCTCCAGAGGCTCCCGGTGTCGGAAGCCCCAGCAATGCAACCAGGTGAAGAGTTACCGACAGTAATGCAGCATTCCGAAGAGTGGCATCGGAATGTCCCGGTGAGGCTTTATTCAACCCTTGAGGATTACTTTGCCAGTAACGAAGTGCCCGGAGGCGAGCGGCGAGATGGCGAGACCATCTTCGAAGGAAAACAAATTCGACGAGCTCTCGAATCATTCGGGAACTCCTTAGTGGCTTTTGATGCTCCCCCGGATCCAGTCCTGCTGCAGTTCGTGCAAGGTATCGGCCCCCGTGACCGTGCTCAAGGATTGCTCCAGACCTTCTTCGCTCCAGCGCAGCAATAGATCGGGCAGCAGTGCTGGGGGCACATCGGTGATGAGCCATTCGACCAATGATCCGCAGGTGGCTCTATACAGTTCGTCTACAGCAGATGCCTTCATCTCCAGCAGATCCGTGATGTCGGGCAAGTTGCCGAGATTGTAAGCATCTTTGAGCAGGTGGAGATCCCTCCTGCGAGCCAGTTCTCCTCTGCTGATCGCACACATTCCCTCTTCCAGCCACGGAGGTAGCCAGCAGGACGAGCCGACGATCTTTACCAGCGTGTTGCGGAACAGTTCCCTCGGTAGTGCATCCTGATCGAGAAAAGGATCCTCAACGACCATGTGTAACGTCTCGGAGATCAACTGGCCGTAATTCATCTCGACCGTAAGTCGGACGGGAGCGGAGCCAGGTCCCAGGATCTCGTTCATCTGCTCGGAGTTGTCGTGAATGCGCAGTCCAATCGCCGCCGGAGGCTTTCCAGGCAAGTTCCACTGCCGCCACATACGGGCATGGTGTTGGTCGATGTGACTGTTGATATCGAGAGCCGCCGAAGGCGCTCCTGCCAGTTCTTCGTGGGCGCGTGTAGATAGTTGAGTTGCAATTTCGACGGGGTTTATTTCCTCGCCCACCAGTTCCCTGACCCGGTCGAGTTGGCTGGCTCGGTCGAATCCATTGCCATATTTTTCCGCGTTCTTTGCTGCTGCCAGAAATACAGCAGGTTGCCGGGGGAGAAGTTGCTGTGCCTGATCGATGGTTAGCCCGTGTCCTCGAGTGGCACAGTAAACGATGGCAGTTCTTGCACGATGGAGTTGATGGGGTAGCAGGATTACCGAGTCGATCAGTAGTGGAGCCGCTTTCTCCAGGTCTCCTCGATCGTATGCGCGTCTTCCTGCTTCGAGAAGATTTTCAGCGAGTGTTGTATTCCACTTCCGATGCTCGGAAGGGAACTCCGCGAGCAAGTTACGGATGCAAGAGGTTGCTTGCAGGGGTTGATCCATTTCGAGAGCAATGTGGATATTGCTCTCGAGATTCAGTAGTCGTTCTTGACCCTGGAATATTTTTTCCCGGATGAGTCCATCGCGTGACGAAGTGCCGGCCAGAGTTTGGTACTCCTTCCAGAGTTCAAGAACACGCTCCATTTTTTCCAGTTCTAGTTGTCTTTCGATCTCGCACAGCAAGCTCTCTCTGTAAATGGGGAGGATCTGATCGCGCAGGGGAGATTGACGGTACTCTTTTCTGAGGAACGGAATCGCTGACCCGGGAGTGCCTCCCTGGATGCGGCGGTTGCATTCGTCGAGCAAGGTTTTTTCGGGCTCCAGTTTGAGGATCGAAGAAATGCGAGACTTACGAATCCAGATTTTCCCCTCCGGGACCTGGAGCACCACTTGCTTTCCATCGTCAGAGAGAATCCGCCCTCTGAGGCAATGTCTGTTTATGAGGTGGACCTCGTCAGCGCCGATGAAACCCCCCGGGAGGCTCAACAGAGCCACCAGGATCAGCAATATCGACAACCGAAATAGGGCTGCA
>JBBWWE010000253.1:0-4733 GCA_050256595.1 Planctomycetota bacterium | reverse complement strand
ATCTTCCTGGGTCGCTGAAAACTCGCGGCCATAGTCGCGATTATGGATGTAGACGTACGGGACACCCCATGGATCGATGTACTCTCTCAATTGATCATCTCCAAAAACCGACCTCATCTGGTCGAACAGTTCTCTGTTTCCTAGCCGATCTCCGTCGAGATTCTCGATGAACTCTTCTGAAAACTCGAAGTAGGTCCTGCCACGAGCGCGACTGGCGAGGTGGGCAACAAGGCTTTCAATACCCAGGTCCAGCCCGTTCCCGGAGATGTCGTATTCTTCTTCCATCGAGGTCGGTGGGTAGTCGCCGTAATCAATCTGGTAGGATTCGACACCCAGAACCAATCGCTGAATCTCATGTTCAGCAACACCGATGGCACTTCGCTTGGTGGCGTACCCAAGCATCCGAGTGCCGAGTCCGGCCAGCACCCCGAGAATAGCGATGACTACGAGAAGTTCTACCAGAGTGAATCCGGCCTGATGATTTGATCTCATCTAGAACTCTCTCTCCTGGGTTACTGTTTCCTTGCGACGAAATATCTCGAAGGATTCGATCTCGATCTCCCACGCCTCGTCGAGCGGGGCTTGTCCTGATATGCCGCCGACCAGACCTCTTTTGCGAGCCGGTCGATAAGAAATGCCGCGCCCCACACGAATTCCATCGAACCAGATCTCTGCACCTTCTCGTCGATCCTCTGTGAATCTGATCTCGAGATCGTGAGATAACTGCTCACCAGACCAACTGGTCAGGACAAGGTCATATTCTTCTTGCTGCTCCTCGTTGTCACTGCGGATCATCTCGACCTCTGACCCACCCAGAATCGCAAATCCGAGCACACCATCGGGATCCCGGAAGAACACCAGACCGCCGCCAGATTGATCTTCGATGCGAATCGCAATGCGAGTGCCAGCTCCGGCTGAAATCAATCGCAACGTCGACCGGACTCCGGTCAACCTGGGCGTCAAGATCGCTCTCTTCATGGTAGTCAAACGATCCGGTTGATACTTCTGGGTTCCATCCATGAACACTGAACCGTCATGCAGAGAAACAGAAATGCCGAAAGCCTCTTCTTCGAGCCAGTTGTTGCGGATTGCGCTATCTGGCTCTCGTTCAAAATCGTCGTACCAGTACTCTTCCTGCAGAGTTCGATCGATCCTACGCAAGGACCTTTGCGCCCAGCTGAGGGCAGCCGGAATGTCGGGTGCCGATGATTCACGTAATTTTTCAGGATAGATGGCGATCGCATTTTCGACAGAAACCCTGGCGGCAGAGAGGTCACCGAGCCGGTGCTGGAACTCAGCAAGCGCATTCCAGGCATCGGCATCCTTGGGATTGACGGAAACAACTCTTTCGAAAGCCACGCGAGCTCTTTCAGGATCCCCACCTGGACCCCGCTGAGCAAGCGCAAGGCGCAACAAGACATCTGGACCGTCAAGGCCACTGGAAATCGCGTACTCGAACCAGCGCCGCGCATCGGGAAGCAGATCTTTCCGCAGCGAGTGATCACCAAGAATCAGCGAACACTCTGCGAATGCAGCTGGAGTCAAAACAGCAGAGCGCATCACTTCCTGCACAGATGCTGTTGGATCCCATTCGGGTTCGTTCCGTCGGCGAGCTTCGATGGCCAGCAACTTGGCCTGCCACAGGGCGCCCTCTTGCTGGCTGGCTTCCAGATACAATGAAAGAGCTGCTCTGGCCTCACCCTGGGATTCGAGCACGAAGGCCTCGACCAGTCTCCAGTCGACGGGAACGGCATCACTCTGTGACGCTGCGCCGAGGAGCCCGAGTGCTTTTTCGAAGTATCCCTGACGGGCAAAAGAGAGCGCGAATGTCGTGGCAGACTTGCCGTCGACCATGCCTGCCTGGAAAGCCTTCTTGAAATCAGCTTCGGCACCGGAGAGATCGTCATCGAGCAATCTTGCCGATCCTCGATACAGGTATGCCTCCCCGGTACCCGGACCGGAGTCGCCGAGATCAGTCACTAGACTTTCGAGTTTCTCGCGTGCCCCCGCGACACCAGCAGCGTGATCCTGGGCAGCCCAGCGGATTTCGCGCAGCAATACCTCTGCATCGGTACCGCCACCACTGTCTCTGAGACGCGACGCTGCCGATCTGGATTCCTCTCCTCGACCGAGCGCATCCAGCAAAACGACCAGATTCTGAAGTGCCCATGAAACAACGGGATCGGCAACGTCCCCTTGACTCATCTCTTGCAACAAGAGCACCGAAGCCTCCAGGTGACCGATCTGCTTCAACACGGTCACGGCTCTCTTTTCGATACCCTCGACCGATACGCCTGAACGAACTCCCGTGAGCAGAATATCGCACTCGGCAAGCAGCTTTCTTTCGCGATCCTCGACCGACAATCCGTTGGTGTCCCTGACATCGTATATCGGAAACAGCAATTCGTATGGCACTGGACTGGAAGGTGAAAGTCGGACAGCGTCCTGTAGATGTCCAATGGCAAGTTCTAGCAGGTTGACTTGCGGATCGAGGCACCACTGACCAAGTTCCAGCTGACTTTGATAAGACTCTGGATCCAGATTCTTTGCGATCTTCACCTCATATACCTTCTCTGGAGGATTCCGATGCAAAACCCTGGCAATGTCCGCCCTGAGGAAAGTCGCTGTCCCGCCAGCCATCTCCAGTTGGATTCCATCGGTTCGCTCACTGAGGATGCGACCTTCGAAACGATTGCCGTTGATCAGTTCAACGATGTCCAGCGGCCGGATTTGAAGATCTTCGTCATCCTGGGCAAAGAGCACCGGCAAGCCAAGAGAACAGATCAAAAAGACGAATAGCGGCATCTTGTATCGCATCAAGATTCCTCCTCGTCCTTGGATACCGGCGGGGCGGTCTCAACTCGCAATCGAGCTCTGGGCTCGTCGGAGACGGTGGCTGGCAGCGGAATGCGACGAGGTAGCACACCAAGTGGAGGAACACCGAGAGGATCTTTTGGCGCGATGCGCCAATCAGAAACGGTCTGGAACGGATTCCTGGCGGCTTCAATTGGAACTGGTTCATACCATTCAACGCGAACCACTCCACCGACCGCGCCACCATCACTGGATCCTGGCTCGGACAGATCCGATCCAGCGAGCGGATCGCCGAGAATGACCGTTTTTGCAAACCCGAGCAGGGTCAACAGCAGGAAACCCAGGCATATGAAAAAGAACACCTTTTCGACATTCCAGCGCATCAGAATCCCCTCCTGCTGCGGCCGCCCGACCTTCTGTTGCCAGTGCTGTCTTCGCGAGGATCCTCGACATCGATTCCCACCACCTGGATACTGGCCTGTAGTCGTCCCGTGTTGGATTTCTCGGTAACCACCCGGATCGGTTCTATCGACAGGAAAGTACTGTCGACCTGGAATCGCACGATGAGGTCTGACAACTGATCAGGAGTGCAGAGCAACTTGACCTCGATGGGATAACGAACCAGCACCTTTTGTGAATCCCTGAATAATTCCTGAGCCCTGGTTCCTGGCACAACCTGATCGATCCTCGAAATGCCACACTGAAGGCAAACCTGCAGAAATCGATCGAGCACCTCGAGTAGACGGAAGCGATCGGTCCAGTCCGCTATACCCAGGTCTCCACGCTCGTCGAAATTGGGTATCTCAGCAGGTGTCACAAGGCCGATCCTGTTAGCACGCTCGCGGAAATCATTCCAGACCAGATCTTTGGCACGTTTGAACTCCGTACTCACGGATGCTTCATCGGAAGGTAGTTGGTGCCGTGAAACTGCAGAGATGGACAGTTTGGAGAGCAAGTCACTGTTTCGTTCCTCGAGGGCAGTCCTGGATTTACGTTCCACATCGACAAGGCCATCGAGATCCTGCAACTTCTGGGCGAGCAGTTGAGCGTCTTCTTTATATCGCACCAGATAGCCCTCGTAATCGGAACGAGAGCTACGAGCAATGTTAGAAACGACAAGAAAGACGACCATCGCAGCGAGAGCCTGAATCAACAGTTTCTTGTTCTTTTGCCACAGTTCCTGCATCAGCCCCTCCCGCCGAATGGAGCAGGTGCTCGTCTTGGAGAACCTCTCCTGCCCGACTTTTCAGGAAGTTCGCCA
The DNA here is from genome assembly GCA_050256595.1 of Planctomycetota bacterium. Taxonomy (GTDB): domain Bacteria; phylum Planctomycetota; class UBA8108; order UBA1146; family UBA1146; genus UBA1146. The sequence continues at coordinate 658 of JBBWWE010000253.1, read as the reverse complement.
ACGGGAGACACGATGATCTGGAACGGATATGCGCCAGATTTTGGATCTTCGGGAGTCACCCGGACACGTTCAACACCCGGTACCCCTTCCAGTTGCTTTTGCAGGGCCTGGATCGCTTCGAGGCCGTTCCTTCTCGAGTCGTCAGAACTTCCATTCAACTCGATCTCGATACCCAGAACATCTTCAGCAACCACACGCCTGAGCAGGATCTGATCAAGCGAAATCTCTTGCGGCAATCCGTCACGTAATCCGTCGAGGATTCGCGCGTAGAATCGCCCTGTAGCAACCTCTTCGATGATTCGATCTTCTCGTTTGCGATAGATGTCATTCTCCTGGCGCGCCTTATCTTCTGCCGCACTCCAACCGCTGATCTTGCCCTTCCATGACGAAATCGTATCGGCGGCCGCAGAAGCGCGATTGGAAGAAACCAGCACGTCGATGAACTGAACTCCAAGAGCAAGGACAAGGCATGCCACCGCACCCCAGAAGAAGACGGTACGATCGCGGAATGTACGCCTCTTGCACTCCTCGTGGGGTAGCAGATCCACGATTCGCTCTTCCGTATCGAGAGCTGCGGCGCCAGTGCCGATGAGCATCGTACATTCTGGTCCCGGGGAGCCCTCGAACGAGACGATCTCTATCTTGCAGTTGACTGTGC